>JAUVMS010000152.1 GCA_030600135.1 Hyphomicrobiales bacterium
CGCCGCTCGGGCGACGAGGACACTCCCCGAATGCTGGGCGCCTTCAACGAAGAAACGCCCGATTGGCTGTCGTTCTTCATGTTCACCTATTTTACCGACCGCGATGGCAAGATGCAGCTCGAGGCGCTCGCGCAATCCGGCTTCGATCCGCTGTCGCGCACCTGTCGCTTCATGCTTACCGAAGAGGCCCATCACATGTTCGTCGGCGAGACCGGCGTCGGCCGTATTGTCCAGCGCACTTGCGAGGCCATGAAGGAAGCCGGCATCGAGGACCCAAATGACATTGAAGCCGTCCGCGCCCTCGGCGTCATCGACCTGCCGACCCTCCAAAAAAAGGCCAATCTGCACTTCTCCCTCACGCTCGATCTCTTCGGTTCCGAAATTTCGACCAATGCGGCCAATGCGTTCCATGCCGGCATCAAGGGGCGGTTCCGAGAAGACAAGCTCGAGGATGATCACAAGCTCGAAAGTGGCACCTATCCCGTACTGCGCCTGGTCGACGGCGAGATCAAGAACGAGGACGTGTCGGCGCTCTCGGCACTAAACATGCGTTTGCGCGATGACTATGTGAAGGATTGCCAGGGCGGTATCAAACGCTGGAACCGCGCGATCCAGAAAACCGGTGTCGCGTTTGAATTGTCGCTTCCAAACGTTGCGTTCAACCGCGCTATCGGAGAGTTTCGCGATGTCGAAACGGACCTCGACGGCAATCTGTTGGCCGCTGACGGCTGGGCAAACAGGAGAGATGACTACCTTCCCAACTCGGGCGATCAGGATTTCATCGAAGGTCTGATGAAGGCCTCCGAGGTCCGCGATCCCGGCAAATACGCAAGCTGGATCGCGCCACCAAGGGTCGGCATCGACAATCGGCCTGGCGACTTCGAATATGTGAGGCTTTGGGAGTAGTCACGAACACACCTGGGCATCTATGATGCGGGCGCAGTCCGGTCGCGCGTCGTCCCCACGGCCGGCAAGGTCGAACCTACGAACTGATTGAGCCAATTTATCGCGCCATGCCTGCCACCAAACAGCACGTTATCGACCCGGAAATCTGCATCCGTTGCAACACGTGCGAGGAAACCTGCCCGATCGACGCCGTCACCCACAACGACGACAACTACGTCGTCGATCCGGCCAAATGCAACTACTGCATGGATTGCATCTCGCCATGCCCCACCGGGGCAATCGACAATTGGCGTGTGGTGCTCGACAGCTATTCCATTGATGAGCAATTCGAGTGGTTCGAGCTGCCTGAGCAAGACGAGATTTCGGACGGCGCAAGCGGGGCGTCGGGCGCGATCGATGCCCTCGATGAAGAGGCTGCCGCCCTCATTGCCGAAGCGCATGAGGGTGTTGGTGGGCATTCGATCGCGCCACCTTCCGCTTCCAAGCCGTCGATCAATCTCTTCAATCGCGGCTCGCCGGCCCCAGCCACCTGCGTCGGCAATTTCCGCATCACCGATATCGACGCTGAGTCTGATGTCCGCCACATCATTCTCGATTTTGGACAAGTCCCGTTTCCGGTGCTCGAGGGCCAGAGTATTGGTGTGGTACCGCCTGGCGAGCGCGCCAACGGGCGCCCCCATGCCATGCGGCTCTATTCCGTTTCAAGCTCGAGGGATGGCGAAAAGCCCAACACCAACAACCTCGCGCTGACCATCAAGCGTGTCGTCGAGCTGCGCGACGATGCCAGCACCTTTCGCGGGCTCGCCTCGAACTACATGTGTGATCTGGAAAGAGGCGACAAGGTGAATGTCGTCGGCCCCTTCGGCGCGACCTTCCTGATGCCGGACGATCCATCGGCCAACATCATCATGATTTGCACGGGCACCGGTTCGGCGCCATTTCGCGCCTTTACCGAGCGGCGCAGGCGGGCCATGCCACAGGCCCCCGGCAAGCTCTATTTGTTCTTCGGCGCCCGCACGCCTGGCGAGCTTCCCTATTTCGGTCCCTTGAAGAAGGTGCCGACCAGCTTGCTCGACAAAGAGCTGGTGTTTTCCCGCTTGGCCGACCGGCCCAAGGAGTATGTTCAAGATCGCATGTTGAAACGCGGCGAGGATCTCGCCGAAGTGCTCAGCCACGCAACGGCGCACATTTTCGTCTGCGGTCTGAAAGGCATGGAAGAGGGCGTCGACGCGTCTTTTGCAAAGATCTGCGCCGACCTCAGCCATTGGCCGGAACTGCGCGATCGCATGCGAGCCGAGGGCCGCTATCACGTCGAGACCTATTAGTTTCAACCGTCGCTCGCTGCGTTGTGGCAACGAGCACCTGCCGATCTGGAGCGACTACACGCCCAGCCAGCGATGCTGCATGTCCTTGTCGGCGAGGATCGCGTCTGACGTTCCGGACCATTGCACCACGCTCTTGCCCAGCACATAGCAACGATCCGCCAGACTGGTCGCGAAGCCAAAATTTTGCTCCACCAGCAAGATGGTGAGCCCATCCCGCTTTAGCTCCGCCAGTTTGCTGTGGATTTCGCCGATGACGATCGGCGCCAGGCCCTCGGTTGGCTCGTCGAGCACGAGGAGCGATGGGTTGAGCAGCAACGCTCTGGCAATGGCAAGCATCTGCTGCTCGCCTCCCGACAATTGCATTCCGCCGTTTGCCCGCCGCTGTTCCAAACGCGGAAAGATTTCAAACACCCGTGCAAGCGTCCAGCCACCGCCCCGCTTTTCACCAAGTGGAAGAGACAGCTCTAGGTTTTCCAGAACCGTGAGGGAGGGAAATATATCGCGCGTCTCGGGAACGTATGCCACCCCGCTCCGCGCGATATCGTACGGACGCGCGCCATCGAGCCGCCGACCGTCGAGCAGGATCTCGCCCTCCAGGCACGGCAATAGGCCCATGACGGTCTTCAGCGTTGTCGTCTTGCCGACACCGTTGCGCCCGAGAACCGCGACGACCTCGCCCGCATGGACATCGATCGAAATGCCGTGCAGTACCCGCGTCTCACCATATCCTGAGTGGACATCGCGCAGCTCAAGCATGGTGATCGCCCCAATCCCCGAGGTAGATTCGTTTCACCTCGTCGCTGGCCCGCGCCTCTTCGGGCGTCCCCTCGAAAACGATCTCCCCATAGTTCAAAACAGTGACCCGTTGCGCCGCCCCGTAAACCAAATCCATGTCGTGCTCGATGATGAGCATCGCCAGGTCGCTCGGCAAACTGTTGAGCAGCTCGAGCATAATGCCCGTGTCCTCCGGGCTCATGCCGGACGTGGGCTCGTCGAGAAGCAGCACCTTTGGCCGTGCCGCTAGCGCCAGCCCGACTTCCAGCTGGCGCCGCGCACCATAGCTGAGAGCGTCTGTCGGCAAGTCCAACTCGCCCGCCAGATTGACCCATAGTGCCGTTTGATCAATTCTCTCGGCGATCTCGACGTCGCTGCCAGGATCACGCCAGAACTGGCGCGCTTTGCCGAGCGCGATCATTGCCGACAGCGTCAGGCTTTCACGAACCGTCAAGCCGCGGAACAGATTGTTCTTTTGAAAGCTGCGACCGAGGCCGCGTCGGGCACGCGCATCGGGCGTAAGCCGGGTAATGTCCTTTTGATCGAGCAAAACCGTGCCGGCATCCGGCGCGATCTCGCCTGTCAAAAGATTGAACAATGTCGTCTTGCCGGCGCCGTTGGGGCCGATGATGGCGCGACGCTCCCCGGCGTCGAGTTCGAGTGTCACGTTGTTGGCGACCTTCAAGGCGCCGAAACTCTTGGCGATCCCACGCGCCTCCAGCATGTGTTCGCGTCGGTCGCTCATGCATCGCCTCCGCCCGGCTGACGCTTTGCCGCGGCCCAATCGCGCACGCTCGCGAGCAGTCCATAGAGGCCCTTGCCGCCAGCAAGGACGGCCACGATGAGAAACAGCCCGACGAAAAACGCCCAATGCTCTGTATGGGTACTGATCTCGTGCTTGAGAGCGATCACCACCGCCGCCCCGAGCGCTGGGCCAATAAGGCTCTCCAGGCCGCCCAATATGACGATCACCAGCACCAGTCCGGAATTTGTCCAGTGTAGATAATCGGGTGAGACGAACATCGAGTGCTGCGCCCCGAGCGTACCGGCAAAACCAGCCACGGCGCCAGCCACGGCGAAAGCCGCGGCCTTGTAACGAATGAGCGGCAGTCCCAGCGCCCGCATCCGCGCCTCATTGCGGTGCATGCCGACGAGCGCCCGACCGAAGCCGGAACGCAGGAGCCAGACGAAAAGGACGAAGACGAGCCCGGCCATGACCACCAGAAAACAGGCAAAGATAGACGGGTCGTTGAGATCAATGCCGATACCCGACAAGTCCAAGCGCGGCACGCCCGACATGCCGTCGTCGCCGCCGATTGCACGGTTCTCAAAGACGTAGACATAGGCCATCTGGCCAAAGGCGAGCGTCGCCATGATGAAAAAGATGCCTTGCGTGCGAGAGGTCACCGCACCGATGACCCAACCGGCACCGCCGCAAAATAGGGTCGCCGCCAGCATCGCCATTGGCGCGCCCCAGTCTTGCCAGATCGAAAGCAGCGCATAGATGTAAGCGCCCGCTCCGTAGAATGCGGCATGGCCGAGCGAAACCATGCCCGCGAACCCGGCCAAGAAGTCGAGGCTCATTGCCAAGATGGCGAAAATCGCGATTTCGGCTAGCAGCTCTTTGCCGAAAAAGTCTGACGTGAATGCATAACCGCAACCGCCTGCGAACAAAACGATCGCAAGAACCAGCCGTAACCCATCGAGCCTGAGCAAATCTCACGCCCTCGCCGGAAAGAGCCCTTGTGGGCGCATGATGAGCGTCGCCGCAAGGAGGAGGTAGACAAGCATGCTGGCGAGCTGTGGCGCCAACACCTGACCGAAGGTTTGCAACATACCGACCAGCAGTGACCCCGCGATCGCACCCTTGAGGCTGCCGAGCCCTCCGATCACCACGACAATGAGCGTCGGGATCAAAAGCTCGATACCCATGCCGGGACTAACCGAAAAGAGCGGTGCCGCCACAACGCCCGCAAGTCCGGCAAGTGCGCAGCCCACGCAAAAGACGATGAAAAAGACCTTCTCCACATTGATGCCGAGGCACGATGCCATCTCGCTGTTGTCGACCCCGGCGCGGATCGTTGCACCGACATTCGTCCGCTCGAGCACCACCCAAAGACCGGCCAATACCAATAGGCCGAGTGCAATAATGAACAATCGATAGGCGGGATAGATTTGGCCCGCAATTTCAAATCCGCCGGCGAGCAATGCAGGTTTGTCGACGCCGAGCGTAAAATCTCCCCAGAAATACCTGAAGACATCCAGGAACACGAATATGAGTCCAAACGTGACAAGCACCTGATTGAGCGGACCCGCGGCCCGCATACGATCGATCAATGTGACGTAGAGCAACGCACCAACGGCTGCTACGCAAACCGGCGCGAGAAAGAACGCCAGCCAATAAGAGCCCGACACATTGACCCAGGACCAGCCGACGAACGCACCCAACGCATAGAGCGAGCCGTGCGCGAGATTGACGAAATTCATCAACCCGAAAATGACGGTGAGGCCGACTGACAGCAGAAAGAGCAGCATGGAGAATTGGAGGCCGTTCAGGAGCTGAACGATCCAGAACCCGGGGTCTGCGAACATTGGGTCGCCTCAAAACGCGTCGCCAGGCCCCCTCACGGGCGAGGCCTGCACGTGAACTCGATTGATTGTAGCACTGATGGAGAGGCGGCCGGAAGAACAACCGGCCGCCGATGACATGTGTAAGCGCCCAGTGGCCTACATTGAGCAGCCGTTCACGGCGTCTTGCACGTTCTCGCTGACGCCCTTGATCATCTGCACGATCTTGCCGTCCTGCATTTTGTTCTCGTAGATATAAATGTTTTGCACGACGTTGTTGGTGGCGGGATCAATCTTGAGCGGCCCACGCGGCCCAGTGAACGAAACCTTGGACAGCGCGTCCTTGAACTTGGCCTTGTCGCCGCCCGATGCCTTGATTGCTTCGACCACCATTCGGCCCGCGTCGTAACCTTGAACCGCGAACTCAGAACCGATGCGGCCCTGCTGTTTCATGAAGTCCGCTTGGAAGCGCTTATTTTCGGGCGTGTCAATTGTCGGCACATAGTGGAGCGCCACTGTTACGCCGTCAGCCGCCTCGCCCTGGACGTGGACATAGAGAGGTGATGTCAAGAAACCAGCGCCGTAGAGCGGGATCGATGACTTGAGGCCGAAGCTGGCATACTGCTTGACGAAACCAATCGCCTCGCCGCCGGCATAGAACACGTAGATCGCGTCGGGATTGGTCGCCTTTGCCGCCGTCAAGTAAGGAGCAAAATCCTTGGTCTTGCGGAACGGTGTAAATGTTTCGCCGACGATCTGACCGCCGGCCTTCTCAAATCCGGACCTGAACGCCTCGATCATCTGATGTCCGGCCGCATAGTCCGGTGCCATCACGTAGACTTTCTTGATGCCCTCTTTGGCGAGCCACGGACCCATTGGTCGATTGATCTGTCCGTTCGAGAATGAAACCCGGATCAGATAGGGGCTGCATTTCGCGCCCGTCATGTGGTTGTTGCCGGCATTGGCCACGATCAATGGCGTTTTTGAACCATGCACAAAGTCGCGGATGGCCCCTAGCACGCCTGAAGAGACGACACCCACCATGAGATCGACCTTGTCCTGGAGCACCAATTTCTTGGCCTTGGCAAGACCGACCGGTGGCTTAACCTCTGTATCCTCTTTGACGATGGACACCGTATTGCCGCCGAGGTCGCCACCGAAATGCTCGAGCGCCAGCCTAAAGCCTGCCTCGATGTCCTTACCCAATGACGCATAAACACTGGAATATGGTAGCAGCAGCCCGACTTTAATATCCTCGGCCTTCGCTGGGCCAACCGATATCAAGACTCCCGCAGCGACCAACGCAGCGAACTTTGTCTTCATCTAGAACCCTCCCTGACTAAATCTCGTATTTTTTTGGATTATCGCCATGCGGATCAGATCACAAGGGCGGCGACACGTCGCAACTATAGCTTGCTCTCCCATAATGACAAGTACTATAATGCCGCGCGAACAACGTTCTGTGCCAAAACATGAAATATAATGCATAAGTAAGTTGACGGTAACCGGCCGGCCGCAAGGTAGTGCCGGAGTCCGGGGAGGCTTCGTAATATGAGCAGTTCTGCGGCCGCTTGGCCGGTTATGCCGAGAGACTATAGTTTTTCGTTGTGCCATGTTGTGTCAATAAACGTGCAATATCAGAGATTTACTGTGTCATACTGTGTCATGTTGTGCCATGCTATAGCAGCAAAAATGTGCCCCATCTGTGCCCCATCTTTGCTGCAACGCCAAGCTTCGATATACAGCTATTGACGCCTTGGGCTGATTGCGGTCCGACCGCCATTTCGACTGGGTGTTGCCGGTGCCGCTGGGGAGCGCTGTCGTCCCCGCCGCTGATCAGGACCTCTCTGCTGCGGCGGCCCGCCCTCGATGAGCTCCACCAGCGTCGCGTGGAGGCTGGGAAACTCGGGTTCCCACGGCTCCGGGCCGCCGTAAGAGATGCGACCGAGGGCCAGCGTCTGGAGGAGAAAACAATGAATAAGACGTTTATGCAGATGGCCGAGGAAGCGATGGC
>JAUVMS010000344.1 GCA_030600135.1 Hyphomicrobiales bacterium
AGCACGGCTTCGTCGATTGCGATTGGGAAATCGATCAGGATGTCCAGTCCGTCTCGCTCGAAGAGGGAGTGTGGCTCGACCTCAATTTCAACCAGCGCGTCTCCCGCTGCTCCGCCATTGATGCCCGGATGGCCCTTGCCCTTCAATCGAATGGTCTGCCCGCTATCGATGCCACGCGGTATCGAGACATCAAGCGTCACGCCATCCGGCATCGTAATGCGTTTCTTGGCGCCCTTGGCGGCCTCGAGAAACGCCACCTTCATGTGATACCGAACGTCGGCGCCCCGCATCTTGAATTGCCTGCCGCCGCCGCCACGCTGCTGCCTGAAGATTTCGGAGAACACATCACCCATATCGGCGAAATCTTCATAACCGGCCGAGCTGTGATATTGGTGCTGCCGGTCGGTGTCGGCGTGCTGGCGGTAGAACTCGTACTGCGGTTTTTCGGCGCCGGCTTCGTCGATCTCGCCGGCATCGTAGCGAGCGCGCTTGTCCTTATCGTCTAGGATAGCGAAGGCGGACGCCACATCCTTGAAGCGCTCTTCAGCCTCCTTGTCGCCGGGATTGAGGTCGGGGTGATATTGCTTGGCAAGCTTTCGGTACGACTTGCGGATCTCATCGTCTGGCGCCGATTTTTCAACCCCGAGTATCTCGTAGAGTGTTTTGCTCAAATTTCTCTCCCGAGGCCCATTTCACAAGGCGGCCCGCGACGGCTCAATAGCACACACCGATGTTCAAACGATCCAGCCCCGGATTGGGCCGGCGCGAGGTCTGGGCGATCGCGAGCATCGAAGTTAACCAAGCAAAAGCGCACTTGCAATGCGCTCGCCAGGATCAGTGGGCGCCACGGCTGGGTAACTATGATTTCACTCCGCGCACGCTCAAAGCTACGGATGGAGAGGCGAAACTGCTACCGCAGCACCGATCAGTCCGCTACCGCTCGCTAACAACTCACACGCCGATAAAGCCAAAAATGCCCCATCCGAGAGCACGATCGAGATCGGGCGTGTAGACGCCGTCGGACGAGCCGTTGGCGAAAGCCTGCTGCTTCTTGTGCAGCAGCGTCGCTGTCTCCGAGCCGAAATCGCCGTCGACGAGCCCTGCGCCCAGCCGTTCCTGCAGCCACTTGACCGGCTCGCCCGAGGAACCAAAGCGCAAACGTTGCAACGGCGCTGTCGCAATCGGATCGATTGCCAAGTCCTTGCGTCTGAGGTCAGAGGCGATGAGCGCCTCGAGTCCGGTCAGCATGACGTAGAGGTATGGCTTGTTCGGCTCGCCGTTATCATCGGTCAGCCCTGCAGCCTTGCGGAACCGGGCCCAGGGTCCGCGATGATTCGAATAGCCCTTGTCCGCCTTGCCGACCACAACCTGGCACCCAAAAGACGAGAACCACCCATGGGACATCGAGAATGTCGGATGGATGTTATCGCCGGGCGCACAGCGGTGGACGTAGTCGGTATCCTCATACATGAGGTCGTCGCTGCTGCGCCGCACGATCACGACCCGCTTATTGGCGACCGTCTTGCGCAAGAGGAAGCACCCCGGTCGTCCATTGTGCATGCCGCAGATGTAGCGATACATTCCTGTTGGCAGGATGTTGCCCGACCTCTTCGTCGCGTACCACCCACGCACCGCCTTTTCATTGGGTACGGTCGAGCCGGGAAATACCGCAACCGTGCCGGCCTGGCGGTCCCACACCCCGAGAACGCATCGCGCGTTGCGGTGATCCGGTCGCTGATCCTTCAACACCAGCTCACTTCGCAACTCGCCGTCCTCGCTTGCATCTCCGCCAATGATGGCACAGCCGCGCAGACCGAAAAGCACCGGTGTATTTTCCAGCTCATCGATTGGGAAGTTGTTCAAGCGGCACAGCATCTCCAAGTCGGCGCCAACAAAGCTAAAGCGCAGGTTCGATGGGAATTGGCGCTTGATGTGCGCATAGTCGAAGGTTCGATTGTCGGGTCCCCATTTTATTCGCGACCCCGCAGCGGCACGGGCCAGCTCCGCACCAGTCATCTCGCGCGACGCCGACTCCAATATATCCTCCTCGGTCTGATCGACCCAGAAGTCTTCATCGCTCGGCCCATTCCACAGATCCTTCACCTCGGGCGTTGCGTCGAGCGAGCTTGCGGTCCCCAAAAAGTTGCCGCTCTCGCTCTCTGGCGTTGCCGCGGGCGCAGGCTCAAAGTCTGGATCGGTCGCCAGCATCGCGACCGACGTGGCGGCCAGCCCTGACTCAAACAGCCTCGCCTCGGCATAACGCCGCCGCTTCAAGCCGCGATAGACGGACGTGCCATGCCACACGCGCGACATCGCCCGCAAAATGTCCGGTGTGCGCAGAAATCTCTGTGTTGCCAGCGCCGCCTTGATCTGACGCATCTCGCGGTAACGATCGCCACTTCGCCCGAAGCTCGGGCCACGATTGAAGGTGAGCGAGACGAGCGCGCCGAAGCATTCGCCGTTGAGCATGTCGGTATTCGGCAGTGCGCGATCGGTCAATCGAATAAACTTCGGCACCGTGCGAGCGCGGAACACCCGGTCTGCCATCTCCCATGGGATTGGGATATCGCTCAGTTGACGGGCCATGTCCTTGAGGTCGCTCACGCTGGTATTCCCGCCGTGCCTGGCGATGGTGTTGGTGAAGCGTGCCAGCGCCTCCTCGCCAAGCTCCGCCCAGTCGCGATGAAATTCTGCTTCGCGCACGTATCCGACATCGTAGCCAAAGCCGATGGTGATGCCGGAGCGGTACCTGGGCCAAATCGGTTTGGCGCCGAGGACCCGTTCGTAATATCTGCGCCCTCCGGTCTCGAAATTGACGATAAGCTCAAAGCCTGCTTCCGAGATGCGCACCTCGGTATCGGCGCGATTGACGTCCCGACCGCCAACAATTGGTTCAAGGTCGACGCCTTCGGCAATAATCTCCTCGGCCTCGCGATAGGCCAGCAATTCGTCAAATTCGGCGACGGCCGCGGCGCTAGCGCTGTCGAGTTCTCCCGTGGCGTCGTTGACCTCAAAGCTTTCGTGCAATTGAGTTTGGCTCATAACGTTACTCCCCACAATTATGAAACGCGCGACCCAGCTGAAAACTCAGCCCTTGAGAAAACCAGCCGCTTCTCGCAACAGGCCGGCCAGATCGGGCATGCCCTCATAAAATTCAATTTTCTCCCCCTGGCGATCCACCCGTGCGATGCGTGCCGCCAGCACAAAACCAATGAGTGTCAGACCGCCAATGGTCATGCTGATCGGATCAATCATCCGTGCGCCGGTTCCGGTGACGCGGATGATGGCAGCCTCGGCCCACTCGCTGGCCTCGGCATCGTCGCCATTGCGAACCTGATCGAGCGCCCGGCGTGCCGCATCGGCGACAACGGGATCAGCACTGGGACCGGCACTCGCCCAAGTTGGCAATGGCATTGCTTGCCGCTGTGCCGAGGCATAAGTGTGCTGCATCACGGCATAGGCCTGGCGGCCGCGGTGATCGAGCCATTGCTCGGCAAGATAGTTGAGCGCATCGACGGCTTGTGTGTCGGAAAGGTCGTTCGCGTCTGTCATGCTGTCCTCCATACGGGCTCAGTCCATGGCACGGTACGGCCGCCACCCGCGTGCGATCAATTGAGCGGCGCAGTTACGAGGCCGGTGCCCCGATCGCTCTCATCTGTGGTTTTGCTGAAAACGTCGAAGCGGCAGTTGGCGAACAGCTGTGCCTCGACCTGCGCGGGGGTGACGGGGATCGGACGTCTGCGCACGTATTCCCACCAGAGCGCCGCGACACCGGCGACGTGCGGGCAGGCCATGCTGGTGCCGCTCTTGGCCGTCAGTCCGCCCCCCACGCGTGCCGACAGAATGTTCACCCCAGGGGCCACGATGGTCGGCGGCGAATTCGAAAATTGCGCAACTTTGTGCAGTTGCCGCTCGCTGGCGCCCATCACGTCGGCATATTCCGTTGCGCCAACGGACAGAACGCCAGTGGAATAGGCAGGCAACGACGTGGCAATGCGGTATGTCGGGCGACTGTCATTGCCGGTTGCGGCAACAATCACCGAGCCTTCCTCGAAGGGACGCTTGGACCTTGCCTGCTCCATCACCCGATCGAACATTCTTAAGTTTTGGGCAAAATCGAGCAGCGTTCTCGACGCCGCCTGATCCTCCTCGTAATTGTACACCTCAATCGCGCGTTTGACTTGCCGCGTGAAGTCGATGCCGAGGGAAAGTGAGATCACGTCGACGCCGAGATCCATGGCCCAACGCAAGCCTTGGATGATCATCTTGGTGCTGCCACGCCCGTCGTCGCCCAGCACCTTGCCGACATAGACCTCCGTGAGACCAGGCGCCACGCCGATCCGCACGCCATCCACGTCACGCCCGAAGATAGTCCCTGCGGCATGTGTGCCATGGCCGTTTCTATCGCCATTGCCGGACCCGGTGAAATCCTTCTCGATGAGTGCGACGCCGGAAAACGCCGGGTGCAATCGATCAATCCCAGTGTCGAGGACCGCAGCGCTGGCTCCTGCGCCCGTATAGCCAATTTCGCTCGCCCGATCAGCGCCAACAGCCGAAATGCCCCATGCCTCGGTCATCGCCGTCGCGACATGGTTCTCAGC
>JAUVMS010000154.1 GCA_030600135.1 Hyphomicrobiales bacterium
GTCAGCTGATAGAGCGAGAGGTGGTCCGGACCAAGCGACAGGGCCTCGCCAAGCTCCGACCGCCAGTCATCGGCGGTTTGTCCCGATCGCGCGTAGATCAAGTCGAACGACATGCGCGGAAACGTTTCGCGTGCCAGCGCGATCGCCCTGCGCGCGTCCGCGACGTCGTGTAGTCGCCCGAGCGCCCTCAAGTCTCGATCCCGAAGGGCCTGAACACCGAGGGAAAGTCGATTGACACCGGCGCCCAGATAGCCACGAAAGCGGCCCGCCTCGACGCTTGAGGGATTGGCCTCCAGCGTAATCTCCGCATCGGCATCAAGCGACCAGAGCCGGGCTATTTCGTCGATAATCGTGGCAACGCTCTCAGGCCTCATCAGTGATGGCGTGCCGCCCCCGAAGAAGATGCTGCTCACGTCACGTCCCGGTACCAAATCGGCCGTCGTTCGCAGTTCTCTCAGATATGCCTCTAGAAAACCGCGCTCATCGATCCCGTTCGCTCGTACGTGGCTGTTGAAATCGCAATAGGGACACTTCGATTGGCAGAACGGCCAATGGACATAGACCGCAAAGCCAGGCTCGCCAGTACCGCTATCGTGTGGTGAGGTAGGCATCGACAAATCTCGCAAAGGCTATGGCGCGGTGCGACATGGCGTGCTTTTTCTGCGGCTCCATCTCGCCGAAAGTTACCAGATGGCCATCGGGCGCGAACATCGGGTCATAGCCAAAACCCTTATCGCCCCGCGGTGGCCACACCAGACGGCCAAAGACTTTGCCCTCGAATGTATGGCCCCGCTCGTCCGGCCAACCGATACAGAGCGCACAGGTGAAATTGGCCCGCAGGTTTTGCCCGCTCGCCCCGTCGCATCTGGCGACCTCGTCCCATACCCGCTGCATTGCGACAGCAAAATCCTTGTCCGGTCCGGCCCAACGGGCGGAACGAATGCCCGGCGCACCTTCCAGCACATCGACCTCGAGCCCGGAATCGTCGGCCAGTGCCGGTAGGTTTGCCGCCACGGCGGCGGCTTGAGCCTTGATAACGGCGTTTTCGGCAAAGGTTGCCCCGGTCTCCTCGGGCTCCGGCAGGTCGAGCGTCGACGCTGAGACCGCGCTCAAGCCAAACGGCCGCACCAGGTCCTCGATTTCGCGCACCTTGCCTGGGTTATGGCTGGCAACAACCAGCGTTTCACCCGCGCTGAGGCACCTCACGTTGCAAATCCCCAGATGCGCGCCTCGGCAATCTCCAGGCAATTGCCGCTCGGGTCGCGAAAATAAACCGAACGCCCGCCGGACGGCCATTCGAAATCCGCCTCGATGGCCACTCCCTTGGCTTCAAGGTGGGCTTTCCATTGTTCGATTTCGGCTCCCGATGCTCGAAAGCAGAGATGTCCCTCGCCGTCCGTCCCATGAGGCGGCACCGGCAGGGCGCCGGGTCCGGGCGGAATACGTGTCACCTCGGGATTGAACAGCAACACGACTTGGTCTCCGACACGATAGAACACATGGCGCCCGTCAGCTTTGACGAATGGCTCCAAGCCGAGGACGTCGCGATAGAACTGCTCGGCCGTTGCCAAGTCGTCGACATAGAGCACAGTCTCCAAAACGCCACTGGGCTGCATTGCGCCTCCATCCTCCGGTCCGGTCATTGCTCCGGACAGAGCCCTTAGCCGACGGTCAGCTTTTGCAGGCTCAACAGTTCCTTGATACCTTTGTCGGCGAGCCCCATGAGCTGTCCGAATTCGTCTTGGCTGAACGGCTCGTTCTCGGCCGTGCCTTGCACTTCGACAATACCGCCATTGCCGGTCATGACGAAGTTGGCATCGGTGTCGGCTTCTGAGTCCTCGGCATAGTCGAGATCGAGCACCGGCACGCCACCATAGATGCCACAGGAGACCGCAGCCACTTGGTCCCGCAACACGCCGCTCGGCACCATGTCGCGCTTGCTCATCCACGCCACACAGTCGCTGAGCGCGACCCATGCCCCGGTAATTGATGCGGTGCGGGTTCCGCCGTCGGCCTGGATAACGTCGCAATCGACGGTGATTTGCCGTTCACCCAACTTGTTCAAGTCCACGATCGCCCTGAGCGAGCGTCCAATGAGCCGCTGGATCTCGAGCGTTCGCCCACCTTGGCGCCCGGTCGTCGCCTCGCGCCGCATGCGCTCCGTTGTTGAGCGTGGCAGCATACCGTATTCCGCCGTCACCCATCCGCGCCCCTGCCCCTTGAGCCATGGTGGCAATCGTTCTTCCAGACTTGCCGTGCAGAGCACGTGCGTTTCGCCGCACTTGATGAGGCACGAGCCCTCGGCATGGAGGGAAACCGCCCGTTCGATCTGTACGGGCCGAAGTTCGTCAGGTTGACGTTTTGATGGACGCATGAGGTGACTTCTATTGTTGACTGATTGCCGGCCGTGCATCGCCTAAGCGGATCGGGTGGCGCACCCTAGAGCAGAATTTGTGACCGGATCAACGACTTCGAGCCCACAACGCTTCAATTACTTTTCCGCAATGCAGAGAAGCGAGGTTTGACGCTCGCCGGCCGGGCGCCTAGATTCTACATCTTGGTATTGCAGAAAACGCAATTGTGCGTGCAACTCGATATGACGATGAGCTTGAAGGACGCAACCCTCTTGGACGAGCGATCGCGCGAAGTCTTTCGCAAGGTTGTCGAAAGCTATCTCGCGACCGGAGAGCCGGTTGGCTCGCGCAATTTGTCTCGCCGATTGCCAATGACCCTTTCGCCGGCGTCCGTGCGCAATGTCATGGCCGATCTGGAAGGGCTCGGGCTCATCAGCGCGCCGCACACGTCTGCCGGCCGCCTGCCAACCGAAATCGGCCTAAGATTGTTTGTCGACGGAATTCTCGAGGTTGGCGATGTTTCGCCGGAAGAACGCAAGGCCATCGAGTCCCAGATCGGCCAGAGCAGAGCCCATCAGTCCATCGAGGAGGTGTTGACCGAGGCGGGCGAGTTGATTTCTGGCCTGTCCCATTGTGCTGGCGTGGTGCTGACCGAACGACGGGCAAACCAGATAAAGCACATTGAGTTTGTGCCCCTTGAGCAGGATAGAGCACTGGTTGTTTTGGTCGATCAGGACGGCGAAGTGGACAATCGCATTCTTGATCTCCCGCAAGGCCTGCCTGCCTCGGCGCTGACCGAGGCGTCCAACTATCTCAACACCCATTTGCGGGGTCGTTCGCTCGCTGAGGCCACCTCGCGCATCGAACGCGAGTTGCGTGATGCCAAAGCCGAGCTTGACGGATTAGCGACCAAAGTGGTGGAGGCAGGGCTCGCCACGTGGTCGGGCGGCGAAGCCGACACCAAGAGCCTGATTGTACGTGGGCGGTCGCATCTCCTTGCCGACGTGACGGCGACGGACGATCTCGAGCGGATCCGCATGCTATTCGATGACCTGGAATCCAAGCGCGACCTCATCCAACTGCTCAAATTGTCAGATAGAGCCGACGGTGTACGGATCTTCATTGGCTCGGAAAACAAGCTCTTTTCCCTGTCGGGATCGTCGCTTATCGTTGCTCCGTTCGAGGACACCGATAAGAAAATTGTCGGAATGCTTGGCGTTATCGGACCGACCCGGCTCAACTATGCCCGCATTATCCCGATGGTCGATTACACGGCCCGCTTGGTGGGCCAGCTGATTACTTGATTTTTGCGCTTGGCGGGTCGATATCGAGTGAGAATGTGCTGCGGTGGTAGTCGTATGCAGCATCACCTAATCCACGACATGCAAACATCTGGGAAGGCCATGGACAACGAAAAGAATGGGCTGAAGACGGCTGCGCCTGGAAAATCCGGACATGACGTCGCGAGTGACAATGCAGTCGATGACGAAACCTCTGCCGCCGAAAGTTCGGGCGAAACTTCCCAGGCAGGGTTTGCGCGCACCAAACCTGCCAAAAGTTCAGTGTGGTCGAACCCGCAGAGCCAGGCATCGGACGACGAGGCGGAAGAACCCATTTCCGGCGAACAGTTGGTTTCCGTCATCGAAGCGCTGCAATCGGAAAATGAAAAGCTCAACGACAAACTCATCCGCGCGCTCGCTGACATGGACAATCTGCGCAAGCGCACCGAGCGCGAAAAGCTCGATTCGAGAAAGTACGCGATCGGCGAGTTCGCCAAGGATTTACTGAACGTCGGCGATAGTCTGCAGCGAGCTCTGGAGGCGCTGCCCGAGGACACCCGAGACGCCGAGGCCACGCTGAAAAGTTTTGCCGAGGGCATCGAAATGACCGAGCGATCACTGCTTTCGGTTCTTGAGCGCCATGGCGTGGTCCGCGAAGACGCCAAGGGTCAGCCGTTCGACCCCAACAAGCACGAGGCCGTCGCCAAGATGGCCGACGACAATGTTTCCGAAAACTGTATCGTCGAAGTGCTCCAGGGCGGCTATCTGATTGGCGACCGGGTGTTGCGACCGGCGAAGGTCGTCGTATCTGAGGGCGGCCCCAAGCTTTCCCCGACGCAAGAGGCCGAAGCCGACGAGCTGCATGAAGCACATGCAACCCAGCCCCAAGCGGCAAACGACGACGATACGGTGACACTGGGCGAGCCCGAGGCGGTTGTTGAGCCGCAATCCTCGACCGAGCCGAATCCCAATTCTTCACCCGATGACGACGGATCCAGCCCGCCATTCACGCCACCGCGCTAGTCTCTATTCCGCTCGCGCCAGATGGGCCTATGGCCCATGGCTCCGCGAGGGCGGCGCTAAGCGCCGGCGGCCGGTCGGCCTTGCCTCGCTTCGCTCGGAACCGGAGCGAGACGGTGGGGGAGTTGCGGCTATGCGAGACGGACCCGAATTGGCGGAGGAGCGCAGCGACGACTAGCGCCATTGAGGCGCGCAGCCTGCGTGGCGCTTGAACGCAAACCAAATAAGCGGAGGAGCGCCAGCGACGACTAGCGCCCCGCTTGGGTTGGCTTTTGGGCGGCAAGCGCCACAAAAGTGAGGCGCGCAGCCTGCGTGGCGCCAGGGGCCGGAGGCCCTGAACGCAAACATCAAAAACACAGCTCACAACTAATCCGGCCCTGGCTGGCCCGCGACGGCGGGCCCCCCTGCGCGACATTGGGTGCGGCAACAGGGCGGGCCGTGAGGGGCGGTGGGCTGTGCGATGTCCTGGCTGGGTCGCGAGATGTGGTCAGCTTTCGGCCCTAGACTTTCCGTTGTGTAGCGTAGCGTATTAACATCGCAAGGGCCATTTTGCGGACGAACAGCCAGCGCCAACCGACGCTGGGGGTGAGGAATGGCTCCTCTGCACGCATGCGCGATCAGAGGTCAAATCGCTCCTTGATTATCTGAGCACACTCTCGTGCCGACGCTCGCCCCGTGCTGATCTCAAGATCGTAAGTCATTCCCTGATGCACCCGTTCATACTGCCAGCGCGCCAGGCCGATTAGGCGGTCACGACGCTGACGCTCTCTTTCTTCGAGAATTTCAAGTGGCGCAAAAACTCCAACCCAAAACACCCGGAATGGAGACAAGAGCGTTCGATATTCAGAAACAGCGTTTCCATACTCGGTGGTCGTGTTTCCAAATATCACCTCATCTACAATCAGATTGTTACCCGCAGCGGCCATTTCAGCAATGGCATGGCGCATACCGGAAAGCACGCGCTCCGCGGCGGGACCGGTTTTGGCAAACACAGACGGCTTTTCATCCACTATCGTTGTTTCAAAGCTCAGGCCATCAGGATGATCATGATAGGCCTCCGGCAACATCGATAGGAATGCATCCATCTCGACATGAAGAAATGGCTCGACGGCCATCTTTTGAAGTTCCTTCGCAATCGAGCTCTTGCCGGAACTCCCGACCCCATTCAGGAGGACAATATTTATTCTGAATTGCAAGAATCTGACCCTCGTTGAATGTGGACCGAACTTGAACTTGGCAACGCATACAGAATGTCCGAAATGGCTCATGATCGGCCCATCGAGCAAATCAACTCTGACGACAGCTTTCGACCGCCAAGCGTACGCAATCGTCGCTCCGTCACCTATCCTCCCCGCCATCGCCTTCACGCCGCGCGATGCCGACCAGGCCGGGCCGGGCGCGCGGCTAAGCCGCAGCCCGCTCTACCTCGTCAAAGTGATGCCATCGGCACCATCGGCTATGCGCTGTCCGATATCGCGGAAAACATCGCGAAGTGCCTGGCCATCGTAGGGAAAAAAGAAATGCTCACTCGATGTGGCGCAGTCTTTCAGGATGTTTGTCGCGGACTTGCTGTTCAAATTGAGGCCGACTGTGTAGACGATAATCCCGTCTTCTTTCATGTTGTCGCAGAGCCGCCGTGCCTGGGTGTTGGAATTGCCGTGCGAGGCGGCGTACCAGGTGTTGAATTCGCCATCGGTCATGATGATCGTGACCTTCATAATTCCGTCGTCGCGATAGTCTCCTGGCTGGCTTTCGATTGGCCAGATGCCGGCCCAGTTGGGTGATAGCGTGTACCAAGCCCAGGCAGCGCCGATGTGACCAGCCGTGGAGCCGTCGGCAACCATGTCATTTATTGCGTCTTCGAGGACGGCGCGATCGCTGGTCAATGGTGCCATCATCGCGGAACCCGGGCGGCAGGGATAGCCTCTGATTTTGCGATCGTTGGCAACCGCCTTCTCGACGTCATAGACACGAAAGTATTGGCCATCGGCCGGTGGAACGTCGGTATCGTTTTCGGGCCCCTTACGTTCAACGACGCACGAGCTGTAGGCCCGCACTTCATCCCAGCACTTCTTCTTCCAGTACCACTTGTTGCACACGTTGACCGTATGCTCGCGGGTCTCTCCCGTAACGGCCTCAAAATAGTTGCCGACGTTGACCGCATGCGCGAACGGCACGATTGCCATGCGTCGCCGCTTCTGGCTCTTCGTCAAAACGATGTCGAGCAGATCGGCGCTGGCGGCCTTGAGCTCCGCGAGCGGCCGGCCGTACATCGAACCGGTCGAATCGAGCACCACGGAAAGCTCGAGTTCCTTGCCGGATATCGCCGCAGCGGAACTCGCAGTAACGTCCATTTTTGGAATGCCGACGAGGCCCAGGAAGGTGGTGTCAATTGTCGCGGCGGCCGAAATTTCGAGAACCCCTGCTCCCATCACGGCCTGGGTTATTGTGCCGGACGGGGCGTTGAATGCCGCCTTGGAATAATGCGTTTCGGCGGTCGATTGCGCAGCAGCCATGCTTCCGGTTGCGGCATACTGTTTGGCTGCGGCAAGCACCGCGGCGTCGAGAGCCGCTTGCATCTTGCTGCGGGTGTTGGAGGCTTGGCCATAGTCCACGACCGCGCCGACCATACTGACTAACGGGATGATTGCAGCGGCGAAAATCATTGCGACGTGGCCACGCTCATCACGACGAGTGTGGCCAAGGAATTGCCATAACCTACGGAATCCAGGCATTGAAAAGTCTCACTTTTCCTCGCGTCGGGGTGCACGAGGCCGGCCCCTAGAACTGTCTTGAATGGGGCTGGTTGTTAGTCTGAATTCTTTGCGTGTTTGTTGTGAAAAATCGTCGATTCTTAATTATTTCGGCACAAACAGAATTGCGTTTTCGGCGACAAAAGTTCACCGCCAGCGCACTCTTGCGCGAC
>JAUVMS010000258.1 GCA_030600135.1 Hyphomicrobiales bacterium
CTCAGCAAGGAGCGCAGGGCACTCGCTGCTCTCGAAACTGACAAAACCGGGAACCAAGCGAAAGGCTCGGAACACTAGAAACAAAGGTCCTATGACCTTCATAATGTTGCGCTCTGTCGTATAGTGCCCGCCGGTCTTGCGTCGTTCATTCAAGTCCATCACCGACTGAAAAAGAGCACCAAATATTGCTGGTGAAATTGCCTCCCATTTGAATTCGCAAGCTCGGATAAGGAGTTGCCGCATGCGGCTATTGAATGACGCAATCCTTAGCGGCTCAGCGAAGAGATCACCATTGACGTATGGAAATTGTGCCAGATCCTCATCAAGAGTAGCCTGCCTTTGATCTTCTGGTGTGTTGAGTACCTGGAACAGATGGCTGATCCATTGCGCTGTGTCGGATCCATCCTCTCCTGTGCGCTGTTCGATGAGATCCAACATGATGTCCTTTGGCTCAAAGATGCCGGTGTCATCCGCAAACATGCAGAAGAGCAGCCGCACCAGGTAACGTTCGAGATCATGACCCGTATATCCGCTCTCTTTCAGCGCATCGTGCAATTCACCCATCATGTACGACGCGTGAATATTGATGCCAGGCTGATCTCTGAATGTGCGCTTTTGCACGCCAAGGATGAATCCAAATTTCTCAACGTGATTTGGCAGGTCAGAGAGCGCGAATTGCGACACTTCACCTTCGTCGCGGTCAAGTAGCTCAAACGTTTGAAAGTCGCTCAGGAGTTGGTAGCGAGGCTTCTCGTGTTCCTTCAGGCTGTCGAAGTATTCCCCAGCCTGGACACTTGCTGTTTCTAGACTGCGCCCGGCACTCTTTTGCTCTACCAGCAAGACGCCCGGCCAAAACAGGTCGATGAAACCGCTACTGTTGTCCAGCTTCGTAACATGTTCTTCATATCGAGCAACGCTTCGACGTTTGACGCCAAATATCTGGAAGAAATCATTGTAGAAGCTCTGGGTTTCGCCCTTTTCGTAAGATGCGGCGCGCCAGTCCTCCGTGAAAGCTGCCGCCCTCACGCGTATTTCGTTCCAGCTCAACCGCATTGGCGCCCCGTGTGTAGTCAGGATTCTTCAAACATGGCGGATTAACACGATTTTGGCATCTCGTGCAGCTGCTAGGTATCGCAACCGTCAGAAACCCATACGATTTGCGAATATCCATAGTTATTGACGATTCGCTGTTGTTGTGACAACTCCAATCAGATTCGGCGGTTGGTCTAGCTATGGCTCGTGGTCGCACCACCTTCAAAAGCAGTCGTGGTAGCGGCTCAGCCCACCGATCACGTCGTCTAGCAAGCCACTTCCGGCTTCTATCAAGGGCTGAAGACAAGGCTTTCCTGACACGCAGTGCCCCCCACTGCCCCCACCCCCCCCACACTCATATACCACCGCCCGCTCCCGCAAGCCTCGCGAATCAGCTAACATACGCCAGCGCATGGGTGTCCGTGGGCGTCTGTTCGCACGCGTCGGGCGCTGCTGGGGCACCGCCGGAGGGGCAATCGTGGTCGAGACAATCGACGCCAGGCCGTGGGCCAAGTCGCCCAAGGCCGCCGACTGGGTGCGCCAGGGGCTGCTGGTGCTTGCCGACGCCGGCATCGATGCGGTGCGGGTCGAGCCGCTCGCCACAAAACTCGAGCGCACCAAGGGCAGCTTTTACTGGTACTTCTCCAACCGCGCCGAACTGCATGCCAGCATGCTCGAGATGTGGCGCCAGCAGGCGACGCGGGGCGTCATCACGCGTGTCGAGCGCCGCGCCGAGCGGCCCGCCGACAAACTGCGGTGCCTGGTCGATGTCGCCATGTCCGATGCCAGGGGCGCGCGGCTCGAGGCGGCGTTGCGCGCCTGGGCCAGTCATGATGTCGCCGCGGCCGAGGTCGTGGCGCAGGTCGACCGAGAGCGCTTGACTTATGTGCGTGACATCCTCACCAAGATCGGCGTTGCACCTGAAACCGCGGACGTCAGGGCCCGCATCATCTACCTCATGCTCATCGGCAATTTCGTTGCCATGAGCGACGGGGGGCCGGCCGCCGATCCGGCCCATTGGCGCGAGCTCGATCGGCTGGTGTCCGAGCCCGGCTAGGGCGAATTGCTGGGGCCGTCCGGCGCAGTTCCGGGGCGCGAGGCGGCTCAACGGGCAGCTCAACGGCCAAGTCAATCGGAGATTTTTTCATGGCGCGACTTGCTCGATCGCTCGATAACATCAAGCCGCACTACGATGTCGTGGTCGTTGGCTCGGGATACGGCGCGGGCGTCGCGGCCTCGCGATTGGCGCGGGCGGGCAGGCGGGTCGCCGTCCTGGAGCGCGGGCGCGAGATTGCGACCGGTGAATTCCCGAGCCGCCTGCCCGAGTTGCGGCGCGAGTTGCAGATGACGGGCAGCAAGACGCGGCTCGGCTCGCCGTCCGCTTTGTTCGATTTCCGCATGGGCGAGGACATGCATGTGCTGGTCGGCTGCGGTCTCGGTGGCGGCTCGCTGATCAACGCCGGCGTGGCGCTGCGGCCCGACGGGCGGGTGTTTGCCGATCCGGTTTGGCCCGGGCAAATCGCCCAGGATGGATTGCTCGAGCAAGGATTTGCGCGCGCCAGGCGCTGGCTGCGACCGGCAGCGGACCCGGACGCGGGCGCCATGGCCAAGTACAAAGCCCTGGCCAATGCGAGCGCGGCCGTGGGAGCACCCCCCGAACCGGCCGAGGTGGCCGTCAGCTTTGACGATGTGACGAACCCGGCGGGTGTCGCCCAGCCGGCCTGCACGCGGTGCGGCGATTGCTGCTCTGGCTGTAACGTCGGGGCGAAGAACACCATCGCGCTCACCTACCTTCCGGACGCCAAGGCGCACGGCGCGGAAATTTTCACCGAGGTGCGGGTTGATCATCTGGCGCGCAGATCGGACGGTTGGCAGATTGCCTTCGCCCGCAATGAACGGAATTCCAAGAAGGCCGCCGACGGGCTCGGAACCATCACCGCCGATATCGTTGTCCTTGGCGGCGGAACGCTTGGCTCGACCGAGATATTGCTGCGCTCGCGGCAGGCGGGCCTCGCCTTGTCGGATCGCCTCGGGCGCGGCTTTTCCGCCAACGGCGACATCATCGCATTCGGCTACGGCGCCGACGTTCGGGTCAACGCCATTGGTGTCGGTCACCCGGCGCGCGCGGGCGTCGATACAGTCGGCGCCTCGGTGTCGGGGCAAATCCGGATCCAGAACGCCGAACGCCTCGATCACGAGATGTACGTTCAAGAGGGCGTGCTGCCATCACCTTTGGCGCCGTTGCTTCCGGTCTTCTTTGTTCCGGGCGGCCGCTTGCTGGGCGCGGCCGAGGCCTTGTTCAAGGGGGTCTACAAGGGCCCGCTCGCTCACCTGCACACCTTCTTTGTGGTCAGTCACGACAACGCGGCGGGTCGTCTCGAGCTCAAGGACGATCGGCTGGCGGTCACGTGGCCCGGGGCCGCGGACGAGCCGGTTCATGGCCGTGTCGATGCCGCCCTCGAGTCGTTGGTCAAGGCGAACGGCGGGGATTATGTGAAAAGTCCGCTTGCCGCGACCTCCTTTGGCTCCAAACCGGCGACGGCGCATCCACTCGGCGGTTGCGGCATCGGCGCCGATCGCACGCGTGGCGTGGTCGATCACAAGGGTCAGGTGTTCGATGGCTCTGAGCGCGCGCAGAACTGGGCGACCCACGAGGGGCTCTACGTCACTGATGGCGCCACGATGCCGCGCTCGCTCGGCTGCAATCCGCTGCTGACAATTACGGCGCTTGCCGAGCGTGCCATGATGCACCTGGCGACCGATCGCGGCTGGGAATTCGATGTCGAATCGCGTGCGTGACGCAGCTTAGTCCAAGCAAGCTGAGTTGGCTGAAGTTAAGGCTCGCAAAGTTGTTTGTTCTTGACTACAGAAAGAGAGTTGGTGTGGATCAAGAATTGAAAGCTTTTCGGCGAAGTATTTCACGACGCAAGACTTGGTAAATGCAATAAATGAGAAATACTACGACTAAATCGCGATCATTTTGAATGGACGCGCTTCAGGCCGCGACTGCGGCCCGGCGTGTACGCCGCGCCCGCGCAGCCATGCGCCGCAGGCGCATTTGGCGTGAGCGACAAAAAAACTAGACCATGATTCCAATCAAAAAGATCATGGTCTAGGCCCATGGAATTCTGAGGGAGGTTGTGTCCCGTGCAACTGATGCTGCCCTTTTGGCAACGCCTGCTCATCACCGTCGCTGCGATGCTGGTGGCGAGCTTTGTGGCCGACACGATTCTTTGGCGCTATCTGCTGGGCTTTTCGGCCGGTTTGCCGAGTTACGTATCAGGCCTTGTCGGTGGCCTTGCCGCATTGCCGGTCTGGGATTGGCTCAAGCGGATCAGGCCAACACCCAAATCGGCAACGTAATGTTTTTGGCCTGCACTGCGCACCTATGGTGCCGGCACGGCCCTGGGCGTTCATTGACCCGCCGACGGTTGAACACCCGCGCTGCTGACCAACCCCCAGGCCGGTCGGTGGAGCGGACGGCTCGATGCTATGCGCTGGCGTCGCTCTCTGAGGTCGCCAGAACCATAGCAGTGTCATAGAACTCGTAGAAGGCGACAATCTTGCCGTCCTTGAAGCGCACGACATCGGCCTTTGGCGTATCAAATGTCTTGCCCGTGGATCGGTTGCGCCAAGCCGTGGAGCCGACCGCGACGACGCGGTCGCCCTCCGCCACGTAAAACTTTACCGTATAGTGGATCATTTCCAGCTGATCGTTGAGGCCGTTCATGTATTCGGCGACCTCGTCGCGACTGCGTCGTCTGCTGGTAAACTCAAGAGTGGAGTGACCATCGGCTAACGAACGAAAGTCCACTTCATCAGCCAATATGCCGAGCCAATGATCGGTGCTTTTGCCTTTGGTGTCATTCCATCGCATGAATGCGTGCTTGAGGATTTCAGTATTGATTTCCTCGACAGTCATGACAACCTTCCGAAGATTTGTTTCTTGCATCTCCCGATAGAATTTGACACCAATATACCATTGTCGGTTGTCGGAGTAATTTGCTTTCTGCGAGATCGGTCAATTCGCTCAGACCAATTGGGATTGAGACTAGTCACCCGGATAGGGCAGACCGGGCATGGCCACGTAGCCCGGCAAGTCCTCGATCCGTTTGATCCATGCGCGCACCGCCGGATAGGAAGCGAGATCGACGTTGCCCTCATGAACCAGGGCGGCGTAGGGATAGCACGCCAGGTCGGCGATCGTGAAGCGACCGAGTGCGAGCCAATCGTGCTGCTTCAGGCGGGCCTCCATCGTGTCGAGCGCAGTGTGTGCGATGTTGACGGCGGTCGCGTAGTCCAAGTCGCGGTTGAAGACAACAATGGCGCGCGCTGACGCCAGACCATTGAACACTTCGTTAACGGACAGAGAGAGCCACTGTTGGATCTCGGCGGCCGCCGCAGCGTCGTCTGGGTACCATGCGGTCTTGCCATGCTTGCGGACGAGATAAACCAAGATCGCCGCTAAATCCCTCAGCAACAGGCCATCGTCGTCCAAAACCGGCACTTTGTGCAGTGGGTTGAGGGCGACAAACCAGTCCTGGAGTTGATCGCGCTTGGCGAGATCAATCTCGATGCGCTCGTATTCGATGCCCAACATGGACAGCATCATGCGCACCTTGTGGCAATTGCCGACGTGGGGCCCGCCACTCTTTTGTGGCGCTTGCCGCCCAAATGCCAACCCAAGCGTGCGCCAAC
>JAUVMS010000282.1 GCA_030600135.1 Hyphomicrobiales bacterium
AATCGACCGCCGAGTTCTGTAAATACGCGACGATTGGCGCCCGCGGCCCCATTTGCATCTGCTGTGAATTCGACACGCATGACGAGTCCCTAACACGTAAGATCGGTACAGACAATCGACCACCGATCCACTTACGGGCCCTCCTGGCGGTTGTCTAAAATCTGGTGCATGACCCCAAAAATAAAGCTCACGAACAATCGATTTGGATGGTTTCATCGCTGCCACGCGGATCATAAATCCATGAGGCAAGCTTCGTGTTATTGAGATTTGATTCCCAACTGAAGCCCGTTGCCAACGATCGTGGCAACGTCAGGCCGGAGGCGGCGTCCAAGCTCGCCCGCGCGCAGATGCGAGGATCTCACCCGCAATCGCAAGCGCGATTTCAGGCGGGCTGAGGGCACTGATATCGAGGCCGATGGGACCACGAATCCGTTGGATCTCATGGCCCTCACAACCAAGGTCGGCCAGCATCGCGCAACGTGCGTCATGAGTTCGCCGGCTCCCCAACGCACCGACATAGAACCCACCGGCCTTGAGAACTGTTTGGAGTATTGGCGGCTCCCATTCATGGTCGTGGAACAACAAAACGCTTGCCGTCCATCCATCGATGAACCTCGGGTCAAAGCGATCGGGCATCGCGATATAGTCGGCCTCGTCGGCATATCTGCGAACGCCCGACAAAGTGTCTTCGTCCGGCGAAGTCACGACGACGTTCCCCCCGAGCGTCCGCGATATCTGGGCAAGGGCCTGCACCGCCGGGCCGCGACCCGCGATACTGGCTCGTACCGCTGGAAGGTAGGGCTTGCTAACTTGCCCAGCACCATCGAGCCGCAGTTTGCAGGGCTGTCTTCCGTCATGTGGCCCAGCAATTGCCAACGGCTCGATTGCGTGAGAGCCGCCGCAGTTGTGCCCCGTGCCGAACAAGAGCGCCACGGGATCCCGTGCTTCGACATGCGTGCCAAGTTCTTCCAACAACTCGGTCGGAATGAGTGGATCGAAAAATACATCGATTCCGGATCCGCACGGCAACTTGATATCGAGGTAGCGCGACCCATTGCCATAGCGCTGGACCTTAGCCTTCTTCGCTTGCAGAACTTGGACCGCTTCCGCCGCGATGGCCGCCTCCGCGCAACCCGAGGTGATACTTCCCACCCACGCGCCATGCTCGTTGACCGCCATTTGACTGCCAATTGGCCGCGGCGAGGAGCCCTCCACAACAACAAGAGTCACCAACGCTGCCTGCAAACCCGACCTGCGCCAATGCAAGAGATCGGGCAAAACGTTTTCCACGAAATCGGCGCGAGCGCGCGTTAGTGTGAGCAGTTCATCCATTGCTTAATCGCTTTGGCGTCCGCATTCATACAACACGGACAGGACGTTGATTTGTGTCCGACAGTTCGTTCCATTTTTTTCTGGTCGGACTGACAAAGCCTCAACTCAAATTCAAATCAATCGCATTGATCGTGTTGTCGTTGCGGAAAAAATAAGCAAATTCAATGGATTGCGAGTTGCAAGTAGTTGCTTCCAATTAATCTCGATTCCATTTCGGCGCTCTTAGGTCGCGCCAGCTGTAGACAAAAATCAAATCGCCAACGCACATTTGAGACTACCCCATGCCAAGCCCAGGCAACCAAAGCGTAACAACAGGGAAAGCAAGCAGAACGGCGACCCTGACGAGCTCGGCACAAAAGAACGGTGCGACCCCCAAAAATGTCTGGCGCATGGGCACATCTGGCGCGAGCCCGGAGATAATAAAGACATTCATGCCCACCGGGGGCGTGATGAGCCCAAGCTCGACGACAATCAGTGCGAGTATGCCGAACCAGATTTTTAGGTCCTCGGTCGACATGCCAAAACCTGCATCCTGCGCGGAAACGATGTCCCCACCATTGATTTGGACCAAGACGGGCCAAAAGAAAGGAATGGCAAGCAGGATCATGGACAAACTGTCCATCAGACAACCGAGCAGGATGAGGATCGCGAGCAGAACAACAAGAGTGGTCATCGGCGTCATCCCGGAATGAACCATCCATTCCGCCGCTGCCTGCGGCACACCACCACGCGCCATAAATATCTTCAGCAATTCCGCGCCGAGCAGGATGAGAAAGATCATCCCACTCGTACTTGCCGTCTCTAGCAAGACCTGTCGTCCACTGGAAAGCGACAGCTCACCACGAAACACGCCGTAGAGCGCAACCAGCACGACACCAACCGATGCCGCTGGCGTCGGATTGAAGAAGCCAAAATATATTCCGCCGATCACCACACCGAAGATCACCACAACCGGCAACACACGTACCGTGGCTGTGAGCAATTCGGCGCGCGAGGCGCTGTGGCCGCCCGGCCCCTCCTCGGGGTAAACAGCCACATAAATCGCAATCGTTATCAAAAACAGAACGACCGCCAAAATGCCCGGAATCAGGGCGGCCATGAACATCGTTACGACATTGGCTTCGACGATGATTGCATAGATGATCAGGACGACCGATGGCGGAATGAGTATGCCAAGCACGCCGCCGGCCGCGATGGTCCCGGTCGCCAGCTTTCCCGAATAATTGTAGCGTTTCAGTTCCGGTAGCGCGACGGTTCCCATGGTCGACGCGGTGGCGAGAGAGGAGCCGCAAACGGCGCCGAAGCCGGCACACGCCGCGATTGCCGCCATCGCGACACCTCCCTTCATCCAACCTAACCAGGCATTCGCGGCCCGAAACAATTCACGGCTCAACCCGCTCCGCGCAGCGATCGCTCCCATGAGAATGAAGAGCGGCACGACAGAGAGATCGTAGGTCGCAAACTGTCCATAGGCGAGGTCTTTGAGTTGGCTGAGAAGGATCCTTGGGCCGTCCAACAAGGAAATGCCGATACCGCCGACCACGATCATGGCGTAGGCAATGGGCAGGCGAATGGCAATCAAACCGACCAGCGCAGCTAGTCCGGCCAGGCCGATGGCAATACTCTCGCTCATTGCACTCGTGACCTATGGACGCTGAAGTTTGTCGAGCGCCTCGATGAACGAAATGATCGAAGCAACAGAAAGCAAGACGAGAGAAATCAGTGCCGGAACGAATGCCCACCAGATCGGGATGCTGAGGATGCCGGTGATCTCGGCGTATTCGATGTAGTCGGACAGGCCATGGCTCATGCGCCAGATCAAGAGCGCCGAAAACAGGATCGCAATGGTCGCTGAGAACACCGACATGGCCGCGATCGCCCTTGGCCCGGCAGCGGCGGTAAAAATATCCGCCGAGACGTTTGAACCCCTGAGTTGGCAGTAGGGAAGAAAACAGAATGCGGCGATCGCAACACCCATCTCGGTCAATTCGAAATCACCCGGGAATGGGCGGTTGACGATAGCGCCGGCCAGTATGGAATAGGCGTTGACCAAGACGACGCAGACCAATACGCCGCCGCCAATTAACGCCCACATCGTGATCGCAGAACGAGCGAAGGTGTAACGCTCCGCTCGCAGTTGTTGTGGCCCCGCCATCACCGCACTACTTCGGCATATTCGCCGAGACCAATTCGGACGCCTTGTCGTAGAGCGCCTGGCCGTCAATTCCCTTGGCCTTCATTTCCTCGATCCAACGCTTGGCGACGGGGGTCATAGCCTTCTCGAACTTCGCCCATTCTTCTGCGGAAAGCTTGATGTGCTTATTGCCGGCTTTGACGGCGACGGCAATACCACCAGCTTCCGAGCCGTCCCAAATATCACCGACTTCTTTGTGCCACTCTGCCCCGGAATGGTCGAGGAAGATCTTCTTGATGTCGTCCGGCAGCTTTTCCCACCGGGCAGTATTCATTGCCACCTGGAAAGATGTGGTGCCGAAACGCTCCCCGTTGGGGCCCTCGATCTGGAACTTGGTTTGCTGCTGGATCTTGAGCGGCGGAATGATCTCGAACGGTATCAACGCACCGTCGATGACCTTCTTGGAAAGCGCAACCGGGATTTCCCCGACGGATGTCTTTACCGGGCTCGCTCCAAGGGCCTGCAGCACCCATGCACCGGTCCGCGACGGGATCCTGATCTTCTTGCCCTTGAGGTCGTCAGGCGTGCGCGCCTCATCGCTTGCCATATGGATGGCGTTACCGCCATGAACATGCTGAAACAGCGGAAAGAGCGCCTTGAAATCCTTCTTCAGGTAATCTTCGTACATGGCGTGCATCGCCAGGTTCACCGCTGCGCTATTGCCGCGATGGATGCCCGGCAACTCAAAAACCTCCGTTCTCGGAAAGCTGCCGGTGGCGTAGGCATTGACGATCCAGGCCATGTCGACCACGCCGTCCCTCACCTGGCGGGGCAGCTGCGGCGGTTTACCGCCCAACGTCATCGACGGATAGATCGTAATCTTGATGCGCCCGCCCGATGCGTCCTCAATGCGCTTGGCCCACGGCACCAGCATTTTTGCATGGGCTGGTGATTTCGGACTGAGGAAATGATGCAGCTTGAATTCAAACTCCGCGGCGCCTGCGGACAGAGAGGTCAACGTCGCAATGGCAAACGCACCGATGGTGCTCCGTACAACACTTTTGTATCCCATTTTTGTTTCCTCCTGAGGATGAATTGCGGTCGCTGCCGGCAGTGGATGGTTCCACAGAACAAGATTGGCGTGTCCTTCCCGCACTCGATACGTTGGGTACTATGGAACGCTTAGAGATATCAGTCGCCACACTCAAGAATAATGCAGTTCCCGACCCGCTCGAAATGAAACTTGGGCGAAAGAAACTCAATGCGTTGCTTCATATTCTGGAATAACCCACGGATCTGACGTCGCCAGGCGAGTGAGAGACTTGAGCAAGTCCGATCCCAGATTTGCGCAAATTACACCGCCAGAATGGTTCAAATTGGCCGAACTAATGACCTACTAGTCTAAAAATGTTTCCGGCTCGTAGTGGATTGGAACGAGAGAACTCGGGCAACAGGAGATCGCAGGTGAATTTTCAAGCGGATTTTTCCCAAAGGAACATTTTCGTGTCCGGCGGCACCTCCGGCATCAATCTCGGCATCGCCAAGGCCTTTGCGCGGTGCGGTGCCTGTGTCGGTGTGATGAGCCGCTCAACCGACAAGGTGGAGAACGCTGTCCGAGCACTCGAAGACCTGGATGCCACGGCCTACGGTTACTCGGCCGACGTTCGCGACGCCGAGGCGGTTGCCCGGGTGCTATCCGCTTTTGCGCGCGACGCCGGCGAAATCGAAACACTCATTTCGGGCGCTGCCGGCAATTTCCTGGCGCCGGCCAACAAGCTTTCGCCCAACGGATTCAAGACCGTCGTCGACATTGATCTGTTGGGAACATTCAACGTCATGACGGCGGCCTATCCGCATCTGCACCGTCCAGGCGGCAACATCATCAATATCTCCGCTCCCCAGTCA
>JAUVMS010000036.1 GCA_030600135.1 Hyphomicrobiales bacterium
AGGACTAGCGCCATTGAGGCGCGCAGCCTGCGTGGCGCTTGAACGCAAACTAAAAACAGAACCCAAAACCCCCGCTGGTACGCATCCGTCGGAGCTGCTCAAGTAGGGCGACCGCCCGATAGTAGTCCGGCGGCGCCGCGCCAAGCGGCACAAAAAAAGATTGGCGCCAGGGGGCGAAAGGCCCTGAACGCAAAATAAGAAAGAACGCAAACAATAGGCGTTACGATCGCGCTTCAGGTTTTTTCGTAGGTCTTCAGGCGATCGAGGAGCCGGGAACTGGAATCACCAGCGGCGGCGGCGTCGCTGGCATGGTCTGGCGCCGAAGAGGTTTGTTCTTTGGCTGTTTCCGTCGCTGGCCGCGCGGCGTCATCGCTCGTCTTGGCGCGCGTGGGCGCTTTGGAGGCATCGCCCATGGTGTCGACCAGGCGAACGCCGCTGGCCGCAGCGTGCGACGCGTTTGCCGCACGGCTCGGCTTTGCCGCCTCGACGGAGGCCGATTGCCGATTGCCGGGCCGCACGACACGGCCGCCAAAACGCTTCAGCTCCTCGGTGTAGTAGGCCGACTGGCGCGCTGCACGCTCGTTTGCAGCGGCAAGCTCCGCCTTCAGTCGCTGGCTCGTGCGCGACTCGCGTTGCAACTGAGATTCCATCATCTCGAGCCTCGACTTCAGTCCAGACTTGCTCTCGCCTGCAATTGATGGCGCATCGCCCTGTGTTTGAGCTCTGGCCAGCGTATCTCGCAAATGCTCGAGTTCACTTTCCTGTTCAACGAGCTTGGCGGTGAGTTCGCCAATTCTGCGCCGCAGAGCAGCATCACCGCCGCCGCCCACCTCGGCACCTGCTAGTTCGTGGGTTAGACGCTCAATATCCTCGGCTTGCTCGGCGTTCTGTCGACGCAGTGCCGAAACTTCGGCATCCGAATGTGGCTCGCTGGTTTGATCAACGTTCATCCCACCACCTGCAAGTTGCAGTTGGAGCCGCTGAATGAGTTCGGATTGCTCACGGGCACGGGATCTGAGGCGCTCGAGCTCACTGCGCAGAGCTTGCTCTGACTCCACGCCCACCTCTACGAGGCGCCGTCGATCGCGACCACGACGGGTCGTCAACGCCGAATTCAGACGTTCGAGTTCCGCGTTCTGCTGCTCGTGTATCGCTTGCGCTTCCGCGAGCGCCTTTTCCTGGTTCGCGGCGGCGCGCGCCCAATCCGAGATTTCCTGATCGCGCGCATCAAGCAGCCGCCGAGCTTCGCCGAGGCGGCTCTCGAGGCGTGGCAGGCGATCGTTGATAGTCTGCTCGAGGACGTGCCGCGCGTTCTGGTTTTCTTCGAGTTCCGATTGCAGGCGTGTCGCGGCAGCCTCGAATTCCGTGATGCTGGCATCGCGGCGATTGAGCTCGATGAGCTGACGCGCGGCCTTCAACTTCGATTCTTCGATTTCCATTTCCAGCTGATGCACACGCACGGCATACTGGGCCCGGAGCTGATCCTTGTCCGCGCGAATTTCGGTTTCGCTCACTGGCAGCGAACTTTTGATGCGATCGGTGGTGAGGCGCACCGCGCGGGACCAAAATGCCGGAGCAATGAAAATTGTGAGCAGGCTGGCCAAGAGGAAGCCCAGAGCCACCAGCATGACGGACTGGATCATTTCGTTCGGCTCTCCTCTCCGGCACGTTGCTCTCTGAGGCCAACGGCCGGCCTGGCAGAAGTTAAGCCGCGCGACTTGTCGCAAGCTGCGCGGCCATCGGCGAAACGGCAGTGCTAGGAGAACGGGTCTAGAACGGGTTCCATGTCGGATGACGCGTATACTTCAAGTAACCGACATTTGCTCCTAGCCTTAGTCCGATACCAGATCGAATGGGTGCAAGTTTAAGATCACCATTCGCTTGGAATGTAATTCCAACACCACCAACAAGATACGCCTGTCCGCCGATACCTCCAAATGTCGTGTATATATCGGAAGGTCTTCGTAAATTGTATACTAAGATCATCGTCTTTGATCCTTCGGCGCCAAAATCATAACCGAGGGACGGACCCTGCCAATAGACTTTGTGAACGCCGGCATTCTTCGTATACAGCGCACCCTCGCCATAACGCAGACCAGCGATGAACGCGCCGCCCGCATCTTCGCCCAAGATGTAGCCATTGGGGCGACCGGCTTTGGAAAAGGCATACTCGATCACGCTCGCCAGACTGCTCGAGATCTTGCCAAAAAAGCGATGCCCGGCCCCGACAATCTCGCCAGACGAATAGGTGTCGGTCGGCGGAGGGTCGGCGGGCGGATAGGGCGCAGGTGCGGTTTGGTAAGGCGGCGGCTGATAGGGCGGCGCCGACTGGTAGGGTTGTGGTGACCGATAAGTCCCGCCCGCGGGTGGGCTTCGATCATAGACCGTGCTGCCGCCTGGCAATGGTGCCGGTTCGCCGTAGGGGTCGTCGTAACCGCCCGATACCGGTGGTTGAGCTTGCGGGGCATAGGGATCGTTGTTCTCGTATCCCTGGTAGGGCGATGTGCGGCGCGGGTAATCGCCCGGCACGTAGTCACCAGTGCCATAGTTGCCGGCGCCATATTGCGAGTCGTATTGGTTTTGAGGACGTGGTGAGAGCGGCGCTCGGGCGCTGTCTGGGGTCACCACAATGGGCTCCTGGGCCGTTCCCCAGGGCAGTTGTTCGTTGGCTTCGGCCATATCCACCACACCTAGCAAGGTGCAAAGCGCAGCCAATACCGGCAAGTGCTTGAGTTTTCTCAGCATGTCTCGATCCACTGTCGCTAAGCCCCAAGGCTGCGCTCGTCCGTTCGACGCCGCAGCGCGCCCGAACCAATGGTCGCTCCAAACTGTTACGAAACTGTGGCCGATTGGGCACAACCCCAGGCGATGAATCCCGGGTTGGCAAATCCGACGTCGCGCTTGGCGTAGCCCAGCGGTTCGCCCTGCTCAGTCATCACACAGCCGCCCGCCGCAATGAGAATCGCATGGCCGGCGGCGGTGTCCCATTCCATGGTGCGTCCGAGTCTGGGATAGAGGTCGGCCTCGCCGCTCGCGAGCAGACAGAATTTGAGTGAGGAACCGGCACTGACACGCTCGCCGACGCGATACTTCGATAAGAGTTGCTCCGTCGCCGGATCGAGGTGCGAACGACTGGCAACGACAATGAGCGCCTCCATATCCGGAGATCTTGGCTGCAGGCGCTGCAACTCCAAATCACCAAGGCCCTGCGCGCCATTTTCCGCAGCCAATTGGGCTTCAACTGCCTCACCCGGTCCCAGCGTCATGAATAGCCTGGAGAGCGCTGGAGCATAGAGCAAACCGAAAACCGGTCTGCCATTGTCAATGAGCGCGATGTTGACCGTGAATTCACCTCGTCCGCTGATGAATTCGCGTGTGCCATCGAGGGGATCGACAAGGAAAAAGCGCTCAAGCGAGGGCGGCAGGTCCGCTCCCTCGCTCATGGCCTCTTCGGCGACAACAGGAATACCCGGGGCAATTGTGGCGAGCGCTGCAACAATCATCTCCTCCGACTGACGGTCGGCAACGGTGACGGGACTGGCATCCGATTTCTGCTCGACGGTCACGCCAGAGCAAAAGTGCCGCATCTGTAGTTGGCCGACGCTGCCAGCAACGCTGATGAGTTCGTCTGCCAGTTGCCGATGGTCCATGTTCGGTTCGCCTCACGACATCGCGCGGTAATCGCGGCTCAGCTATGAACGTGGTCGCAAGTGAGGTCAACTCGCGCCTCTTGCGCGGCAATCCCGGCGTCCAACGCATGGTGCGCTGTCGACTGATTCGGGCCAAGTGAGCGGTGTCGATGCGATCCGCAATCACCAAAACTCTAATTCACAACGCCGAAAGCTGTTTTGAATCCGCCATCTACGCGTACGCCACCGCCGACACCTTGGCAGCGCTTCGCCCGCCGGGTATCACCAATTGTCCAAAGTTTCGCGCCGGCCTCAGCTCAAATGTATTTCGTCTTTGTTAGGCCGCAATGGCCAATATCGGCGTGATCTAAGGCAATGATCATGGGGGGCACAATATGACGGCCGCAGCACAGCTCAGCGATCTCGAACTCGCCGCTCTCATCTCCAGCAAAATCTGCCATGACGTGATTGGGCCGGTGGGCGCCATCTACAATGGCTTGGAGGTGTTGGACGAGGATGATGACGACGATTCCCGCGCCTATGCGCTCGAGCAAATCCGCAACTTTACCGAGCAGGCCTCCGCCAAGCTGCAATTCGCACGCTTTGCATTTGGTGCCGCGGGATCGGCGGGCACGTTGATCGATTTGCGAGAGGCGGCGAACATCTCGCGCGGCTTCGTTGAGAGCGGCAAGCACAAGCTGGCTTGGGCTGTCGCACCGGGACAGATGCCCAAGGATCAGGTCAAACTGCTCCTCAACATGCTGGCAGGCGCGATGACGGCGCTGCCGCGAGGCGGACAGATCACCGTCGAAGTCGCCGCCGATGTTGGCCACCCGACATTCGTCGTTCGGTGCGCCGGACCGAGAGCGCGGCCGCCCCAGCATTTGGCCGAGTTCATCGCAGGTGTGCAACCGGAAGAACTCGGGCCGCTCACGATACAACCGTACTATACGTGTCGATTGGCCGAGGCCGCGGGCATGCGGCTAAGGCTCATTCAGGAAGGCGAAGACATCATCATCGTCGCCAGTGCTTCGGGGTAGACTATCGATCATTGATACGGAATTGGTTTTGATTTTTTTCGCTTACCACTGCTTTGCCCGCCGAGCCAGGCTGCGCGATATGGTGGCGTTTGGGCTCAGGAGGTGCGCTTTAGTTAATATTAACTCAAAAGAGCGAAATTGTGCCTCGACGAGCCGCCAAATCGGGTGAGACTCGCACGCTCATGTCAAACTGGCAGGAACGAGGCTGAAATGAAGATTTGCTTGGTGGTCGACGATTCCGACGTTATCCGAAAAGTTGCGCGGCACATTTTGGACAGCCTGCAAATGGTGACGGTGGAAGCGGTCGATGGCCAGGACGCACTCGATCGCTGCAGAGCTGAGATGCCCGACGCCATTTTGGTCGACTGGCATATGCCGGTGATGAGCGGTGTTGATTTCCTGGCAGCAGTCCGCGACATCGAGAACGGCGATCATCCTGCGTTATTCTACTGCACGACGATCAACGATCCGAAAGATATCAATAGCGCGTTCAGGGCCGGTGCCGACGGCTACATCATGAAGCCTTACGATCGCGATTCGATCGCTGCCAAATTCACCGAGGCCGGACTGCTTCAGTAGGTGCGCCTCGCACCGACGGTCGATTGAAAGCCTTAGCTAAGTTCGCCGCTTCAGCACGGCAATGCCCGAAGAGTTGGCATCGACACTCACGCCAGGATTGGCTCTCGGCAATAGCCGCGGAGATTCATTCAGTTCCCACGCTTTGCAAGACAGCATCGATAAATCCGTTGGCTGTGCCGAGGTGGTTCGCCGGATCGCGCATGGCGCTCCAATTCACTGGCGCACTGGATTGTTCGGCGAGCACATCCAGCAGATGTCGTCCGCTCTGCTGGCAATCGAGGCACGCTGCTTTCACCAGAGCCTGGGCTCGCGGACGGGGTAAATGTTGCGAAAGCGCAAAGCTCGCGGCCTCAGCCAAGATCAGTCCGTTTGAGCGATCGAGGTTGTCGCGCATGCGTTCGGCATTGACCTCGAGGCTCGTCGTAAGTCGTTCAGCGTGGCCGAGCGCACAGCCGGTGGCGATCACCATCTGCGGCAGCGTCGCCCACTCGAGTTGCCAGCCGGGTCCGCCACGCTCGTGTTCTTGCAGCATCGCCTGATGCATGGTGGCAAGTAGGCCGGCATTGGCTCTCGCCAACGTGACGAGAACCTCGCTTGCCACCGGATTTGCCTTCTGCGGCATCGTCGAGGAGCCGCCGCCGTCCAACCCTTCGCGCACCTCGCCAACTTCGCTTTGGGCCATGAGCAAGACATCCTGGCCCATCTTGCCGAGGCTGGCTGTCACCAAGGAAAGCCACCCGGATAGCTCGGCAATGCCGTCGCGTTGGCTGTGCCAGGGCATTGGCGAGAGGGGCAAATTCAGCTCATCGGCGAGCCCGCTAGCGACGGCAGCGCCTTGCTCTCCCAAAGCCGACAAGGTGCCCGCCGCACCACCAAAGCTGAGCATCAGCGCACGGGGCCGGAGTTGGCCTAGGCGATCTCGATTGCGCACCAGCGGCGCCAGCCAGCCGGCCACTTTGAGCCCAAATGATGTCGGGACAGCCTGCTGGTAGCGCGTTCGCCCGACCATGACCGTGGTGCGGTGGGTGTCGGCAAGGTTGGCCAGAAGATCGATGGTCGTGTTCAAGCGCGATGCGATGATGTCCAACGCCTGGCGCAGCCTTAGCACCAAACCGGTGTCCATGATGTCCTGAGTGGTGGCGCCCCAGTGGACATACTGCGCCGCGTTACCACCGACGGCCTCCCTGAGCGCCCCAACCAACGCAGGCACGGGGATCGCAGCCTTTGCTGTTTCCTGCCTCAGGGCAGATGGATCGAGTTCAAGCGCTCTGGCTGCTTTGGCGATCTCTTCGGCCGCGGGCCTTGGGATAACACCGACCTTGCCCTCGGCGAGAGCAAGGGCTGCCTCGACATCGAGCATGGCGCGGATATGGGCGTGATCGTCGAACAGGGCGACGAGCACGTCGTCGGACAAAAGCCCGCCGAAGATGACCGAATCGAAGACGCTAATGCCCATCAGATCGGGCCCATTTCTATTTGTGCCTTGCGATTAGATCACGCGGCCGCGGCGACATGGGCCGGAAGCGCGAGGAGTTCGCGCGCCTCGGCCACCGTGGCTGCGTGGCGATCATACTTGGCGCAAAGGTCGGCAAGTCGCTCGACCAGCGCCGCATTGGACGGGGCAAGCGTTCCTTTATCCATGCGAACATTGTCTTCAAGGCCCGTCCGGCAGTGGCCGCCCATCTCAAGCGTCCAGTGGTTGACTTCGAGCTGTGTCCGCCCGATGCCAGCAGCGGTCCACGTGGCGTCCGGGGCCACTTTCTTCAGTTGCGCCACCTCGAATTCCAATATCTCACGCCGGGCCGGAAGCGAATGCTTCACGTTCATGACGAACTGCACGTGGAGAGGTTTTTTGATGAGGCCTTCGTCGACAAGATCGACGGCATTGTAGAGCATTGCGAGGTCGAAAACCTCGATCTCCGGCTTGACGCTATGGTCCAACATCATTTGCGCCAACTCGCGGATGAACTTGGGATGATTTTCATAGATCATCGACGGAAAGTTGCACGAGCCGGTCGTCAACGATGCCATGTCGGGCGCGAGGTGCAGCATGCCGCCGCGCTCGCCCCCCGTGCCGGAGCGGCCACCAGTCGAGAACTGAATGATCATGCCTGGGCAATGGGTCTCGATGCCTTCCTTTAGCCGGGCAAATTTGTCCGGATCGGAGGTCGTCGTTTGATCGTCGTTGCGGACGTGGGCATGGACCAGGGTTGCGCCTGCCTCAAAGGCTGCGTGGGTCGATTCAATTTGCTCGGCTACAGTAATGGGGACGGCGGGATTGTTCTCTTTTCGCGGAACTGAGCCGGTGATGGCAACTGTGATGATGCACGGCGTTGTCATTTCTCTCGGGTCTCTTTTTTTGATGGTAGGCCGTTACTGGCGCCACGCCAGCCGTGGAAAGACTAGTCGAAAACGCTCCCTGACGCACGCGCCCTTGCCAGCCCGGCGGAAGCGAAATCCACTATACGTCGAAAAATACCGTCTCTCGTACACCACCGAGATGGATGTCGAAGTGATACTGCGGGCCGGTGGCGGTTTGGCGTCGCTCGGCGATGAGCGTGCCGCGACGGGCCTCTTCCACCGTCTGCAACACCGGATCCGCAGCATTGGCACTGGTTTCATCGGCGAAGTAGGCGCGGGTAAAGAGATGGCTCAAGAGGCCGCGGGCAAAGACGACAACATTGATGTGCGGTGCCTGGCCATCGCCAATGGCGCCGGGTTTGATGGTCTCGAAGACGAAGCGGTTTTCCGCATCGCACCCGGTGCCGGCGCGGCCAAAGCCTGCAAAATCCGCATTTGAGCCGCGGGCGCCAGCCGGATGGGCATATCGCCCGTTGGCATCGGCCTGCCAGATCTCGATCATGGCATCGTCGACCGGCTGGCCTTCGGCATCGAGCACGCGGCCGGTGAGCGCTATTCGCTCGCCCTCAATCTCGCCATGGACGAGCGCGGGCCCGGCTATGCTGGTGTGGTCATAGCCATACTGCTCGGGTGTCAAGCCATAAGCGAAGTAGGGACCGACGGTTTGCGAGGGGGTCTGTTTTGGCGACATGACACGGCCTCCCAGCTCAGGTTTCCATCGGCGTCGCGGCACCACCGCGCAGCACAATGTCGAAAACGTAGCCGAGGGCAAAGCCGGGCTCAGTGGCGTCGATCGAGAATGTCGAGACCAAACGCTCACGTGCGCCCTTCGGCACACTTTGGTAGATCGGATCGAGGTCGAGCAGCGGGTCGCCCGGAAAATACATCTGCGTCACCAAGCGGGTCGCAAGACATGGCCCGAAAAGCGAAAAATGAATGTGGTTCGGACGCCAGGCGTTGTGGTGATTGCCCCAGGGATAGGCACCGGGCTTGACGCTATAGAAGCGATATCGCCCATCATCGTCGGCGACGCAACGCCCGCCGCCAAAAAAGTTGGGGTCGAGTGGCGCTGCGTGCTGATCGACCTTATGAATGTAGCGACCGGCGGCGTTGGCCTGCCAAACCTCGATCAACGTGTTGCGGACCGGTCGGCCATCCTCGTCGAGGACCCTGCCCGTTACGACAATGCGTTCGCCCAATGGTTCACCATTTTTCGCGCCATTCTTGGTGAGGTCACTATCAAGCTCGGCCACACATTCGTGGCCGAAGACGGGGCCTGTCAGCTCTGAAAGAGTTTGAGCGATGGGTACGAGCGGTTTGCTTGGGCCGCGGAGCATGGTGGACTTATAGGGCGGGTGAGTGTAGGGTGGATGGCTTTGCCAATCGCGCTGACGCACGTGATGTTTGCTCATCATTGCTCTCCGTTCTCACTGTCGCCAACAATTGTGAAATAGCCGGGGCACTTGCCTGCATGGCGGACTTCCGGCGATCATCAAACATGATAAACCTCCGCGCAAATTTCCTTGATTAGACGCGCCACGATTTCAGGGAATTCGATACAGGGCAGATGTCCCGCTCCCTCGACCAGCTCAAAGCGGGCGCCGGGAACCAGTTCCGCCAGCTCACGAACGAGATCCGGCGGTGTTGCTCCATCCTCGGATCCGCAAATCGCGAGGGTTGGAACGCTAATGGCGCGCGCGACCTCGGTAAAGTCGGCATTCCTGATTGCGGCACAGGTCCCGAGATAACCGGCGACGGGTGTGCGGGTCAGCATGGCGCGCCAACCGGCCAGCTCTTCGGAACGCTCAGCGCGGAAGCGGGCCGAGAACCAACGCTCGAGAATTGCCTCCGATAAGCTCGCTATACCGCCCTCTTGGATTGCCGCCATTCGGGCGTCCCACATGTCATGGGTGCCTATCTTGTGACCGGTATCACTGAGCACGAGGCCGGCGACAACGTCGGGACGCTCGTCCGTGAGGCCTTGGGCAATCATCCCACCAACCGAGAGCCCGACGACCACGGCTCGTGTAATTTTCAGGTGGTCGAGCAGCGCGCTCAAGTCTGCGACATGGCGTTCAATCGAATAGGGTTCCGGTCCGACCTCTGAAAGGCCATGACCGCGTTTGTCGTAACGAACGGTCCGATATTGACCGTCCAGGTGCGCCAGCACCCGATCCCAAATACGAAAGTCGGTTCCGAGCGAGTTTGAAAATACGAGTGTCGGTGCCGCCTCGGGCCCCTCGATCGCATGATGCAGGACGACGCCGTTCAAGCGGGCAAATTGCATGTTGCTCCTCTCGCAGAGTGGGTCATTCAAGCTTCCAATAGGATCGGTGTCGAACTCCGCAAATCCGATGAAGTGGTCGATCACCAACTATCTACGATGAGACCTCGGCGACAATCAACATTGCACGAGCAAACGATCCTGCCTGCCTTTCTCACATTCTTGCGCCCGTCAATGAGCCGGCGCCACCGTGCTGCCCGTGCCGCTTTTCGCTGACGGATGGCTGGTGCGAAAATCGTAGCCAATTGCCGGCGCTGGAGTATGGTCTGGTACCAGCTTTGGCGAGGCATCGGCGTGGAAACGGAGTTTGCTGTCATTGGCGGTGGGATCGTCGGCCTTTCGCTGGCCTTTGGGCTGCAGCGTTTGGGCAAGCAGGTCACGGTCTTTGACGAAGGTGACCAGGCATTTCGTGCCTCGCGCGGCAACTTCGGCCTTGTGTGGGTGCAGGGCAAGGGGGCGGAGTTGCCGGACTATGCACGTTGGACGCGCCTGTCGGCCAGCCTTTGGCCCTCGTTTCGCGATGAGCTCGAAGGCGAGGCCAATGTGCGCCTGGAACTCAATCAGACCGGTGGGCTCGACATTTGCCTGAGTGAGGGCGACCTCGAGGCGGCGGTGACCCGTCTCGAGGGGCTTTGCGCGGCGCTCGGGGGTGACTATCCGTACGAGCTGCTCGGCCACAACGCGCTCAAGGAGTTGGTGCCGGAAACTGGCCCGACTGTTGCGGGCGCGACGTTTTCTCCCGAGGATGGCCATGTCAATCCGCTCTATCTGATGCGGGCGCTCCATGCCGCATTCGTGCGCCGGGGCGGTACGGTCACGAACGGCAGTCGGGTCAAGCGCATCGCCCCGCAATCGGCCGGTTTTTTGATTGACAACGGAGCCGAGCACAGAGCCCACCAAGTCGTCCTCGCCGCCGGTCTCGGCAATGGCGAACTAGCTCCCATGGTCGGGCTCGACGCACCGGTAAAACCGTCGCGGGGGCAAATCCTGGTGACGGAACGCGTCAAGCCGTTCCTCAACTATGCAACCGCGCATATTCGCCAAGTGGGCGAGGGGGCGGTGCAAATCGGCGATTCAAAGGAGGACGTTGGGTTCAACGACGAAACGACGCCAAACGTCGCCGCCGCCATCGCGAGGCGCGCGATGCGTATCTTCCCGATCCTGGAGCATGTTCGCGTGGTCAGAACCTGGGGCGCGCTCAGGGTCATGAGCCCGGATGGATTTCCGATTTACCAGCAATCGACCGCCTGCCCGGGCGCCTCGCTTGTGACATGCCATAGCGGCGTTACGCTTGCGGCAGCACATACGCTCGAACTAGCGCCTTGGATTGGCGGCGGCGCGCGTCCGCCCTATGTGGAGAGTTTTGGTGTCGAGCGATTCCAACTTCCGACGTCTGCCTGAGGCGTCTCGCGGGACCGTGACGTTTACGTTCGACGGTGAGCCAATCGCGGCTTGCGAGGGCGACAGCGTCGCCGCGGCCGTGCTGGCGGCAGGGCGGCGAACGATACGCACAACACCTACGCGCGACAGTGGCAGAGGACCATTTTGCATGATGGGCGCTTGCTTCGACTGCCTGGTGGAGATTGACGGCATGCCAAATCGTCAGGCTTGCATGGTTCAAGTTCGCCCAGACATGGTCGTTCGAAGCATGTCGGGGGCGAGAGATATCCACCCAGAGCACACTGACCGCGACAATGACTAGACACGTCGACCTCGCAATCATCGGCGCCGGTCCTGCCGGACTTGCCGCAGCCGGCGTTGCGGCCCAGGCAGGTGTCGCGACCGTGGTCATCGACGAACAGGGCGCGCCCGGTGGGCAAATCTATCGCGGCGGCGAGCGCGCCAGCCCCGATGTCGAAGGTATCCTGGGGCCGGAGTATGCGCGTGGCCGAGTGTTGGGCGAGGCGCTTGCGCAAAGCCTCGTCACGCATGTCGGGCGCGCGATCGTTTGGCGGGTCACGCAGCAGCGCGAGATCCACTTGACGAAAGACGGTGTGGCTCAGGCCCTTCATGCAAGGCAAATCATCATTGCCACCGGGGCGCTGGAGCGGGCGATGCCGTTTCCCGGTTGGACGCTTCCAGGTGTCATGACAGTCGGCGCTGGGCAAATATTGCTCAAGACGGCGGGCATGATCCCGAATGGTCGAGTGATCCTGGCCGGCAGCGGACCGTTGCTCTACCTGCTCTCAGCGCAGTATGTGCGTGCAGGAGGAAAAATAAGCGCCATCGTCGAAACGACGCCACGGCGCAACATCCTTCGGGCCGCAAAGCATCTGCCGGGCATACTCCGCGCCAACACTTACCTTCGCAAGGGGATCGGACTCCTGCGGGAAATCCGGCGGGCGGGTGTTCGCCATTTCCAGGCAGCAAGCAATCTTGCAGCCAAGGGCCATGGCACCATCGAGACGTTGCGGTTTGTCGCAAATGGCATTGCGCACGAATTGCCATGCTCGCTGCTTTTCGTCCATCAAGGGATCGTGCCGAATGTGCAGATCACGCGTTCCTTGCGGCTATCACATGATTGGGACGAGCTTCAACGTTGCTGGCGGCCAAGCCTCGGCCCTTGGGGCGAGACGGACGTCGAGGGGATCTCCGTTGCCGGAGACGGTGGCGGCATCGCGGGCGCATTGGCGGCTGAACTGCAAGGTCGGATCGCCGGCCTTCACGCGGCGAACTCGCTAGGCGCGATCGACGATGAAATGTTGCAACGAGAGAGCAAACCAGAACGAAAGGCATTGGCCCATCAATTGGCCGCACGGCCCTTCATCGATGTGCTCTATGGGCCAACACCCGAATTTCTCTCTCCGCCGGATGAGACGATTGCTTGTCGCTGTGAGGAAGTGACGGCGGCGACCATTCGTCGTTGTGTGTCGCTCGGCTGTCTTGGGCCAAACCAGACCAAAGCATTTTGTCGGGCGGGGATGGGACCGTGTCAGGGGCGGTTCTGCGGGCTCACCGTCGCGGAAATTATCGCCAGTGCACGCGGCGTCCCTGTGGCCGATGTCGGTTACTATCGCATTCGCCCGCCGATCAAACCGGTTACCATCGGAGAGTTGGCGGCGCTGCCGGCAGACGAGACCGATTAGGGCGGCGATGTCCTGCTGTTTGTAGGGCGCTTGCAAGACTGGCGAGC
>JAUVMS010000142.1 GCA_030600135.1 Hyphomicrobiales bacterium
GAACAGCCGTGAGCGACATCTCTAGAACTTGCGTTCAGGCGCCACGCAGGCTGCGCGCCTCAATGGCGCTAGTCGTCGCTGACGCTCCTCCACCAATTCGGCGCCGTCGTGCACGGGCAACCGAGCGCAGCGAGGCAAGGCCGACCGGCCGCCGCGCGCCGGCCCCTAGCGGCGCCAACCGGCGGGGAAGCGCTGGATTGCCTCGCGCACCGAGCCGATACCGATCGCCTCGTTGGCCTCGATCATACGTTTCTTGATGCGGCCGGACTTGCGACCTCGCCGGCCGATGGGAGCCGTGGTTTCGCCGGGATATTCGATCAGCGCGCCGCGACCGGCATGATGCACGCCTATGAGATTGAGGGCCGGCCATTCGAAAACGGGGCTGCCCGAATTCCCCTGCTGGGTCGGTGCGTGATAGTGCAGGCGCACTGGCCTGCCGGAACCGTCGCACGGGCCGTCGTGATGCCAGAGTTGGGGATTGTCGATCCCGAGTGCGAGCTGTCCGCCGCCAGCATGACCGATGGCGGTGACGTAAAAAGGCGCAATATTTCCCCCCACCTGGTCGCACTCCGGCAACTGCGTGCTGTAGTCACGAATTGGTTCCAAGTTGTCGGGCAAGGATTGGAGCCGAAAGATCGATACATCGTGCGCGTCGCGCGGCGAGAACCAGAGAATTTCCGCAATCTTGTAGGTGGCCGTTTCGTCGGCGAAGGTAAATCGCACCTGGGCCTGGGCCGGGGCGATCGCGAGCCGATCCCCAGGCGATTGGAGCGGCGAGACAACATGCTCGTTGGTGACGAAGACCCGCTCACCTTGCCAGCCGGGATGAAATATTGCGCCATCGGCAAGGAAACCTGATCCACAAGCCCAGAACGGCTCATTGGTTGCAGGGTTGACGCGATCAAGTTCGACGCGGGCCGTGGCGCGGGCAATGCTGAGCCAACGATCGATCCACCATTGCATGGAACGCACCTGAACCTGGCCGAAAACCCGCTCGAAGTGGCGATCCTCGGCTTGAACCAGTGGATCGTTGGCCTCGAATGGAAGGCGTGTCGCAAGTTCGTTGACCTCTTGCTTGGTGAGTTCCACCGAGGCGCCGGGTGCGCGCGACAATACGGATCTCATGGTCAGCAGAAGATCGTGCGCCTCTTGCGAGGTGTTGCGTCCCTCGAGTTCCCAGACGTCGATGAACTGGCGCAGTGTGCTTTCAAGCTCAAACGGTTTGCTGGTTGCATCGACGTAGGCAGCGAGGTAACTGCGTGCCTTCAGCAAATCAGGGATCGCCAGACAGGCCTCGGCGCCCGTCGCGTAGTCCCATGCGAGTTCACCCCGCAACGTATTCAGCTGTGCACGTTGGGTGTCGTTTAGTTGATCCTCGCGCGGCTCCAATCGGCCAACGAGGGCAGATCGCTCGTCGACGGCTGCAATGATGGCGCGCGCCAAGGCGGTACGGTCGATACCAGGGCGAAGCCGAACATCGTCTCGATCGCTCCGGCACAAGAGCGCGAGCGCATTTATGCCATGCCAGAGGGCGTTGTGTTTGTGGGCATTGTAGACGGCGAAATAGGTTTCGAACGCCAAATGGAGCTGTTTCTCGTCGCCGCGCCCTTCAGCGCAGCCATCCATATAGGCCTGCTTGTAACAACGGCCAATGAGGCCGAGCGCTTCCTTCTGCTCGGCTTGATCCTCCGGATAGGCGATGATGATCCGGCGGGCGACATCGCGGGCGTCATCGAGAAACCCCATTTCGATCAGCGCTTGAGCCTCGAGACGCAAACATCGCGCACCGCCAACATGGCGACCCAATACAGCGGCAAGGTGTAGTGCATCGAAATCGCGCTCGTCCTTGAACCGGTTCATCAACTCTGCGAGCGCGTCGGCATTGGCCGTCGCATGCAGAATGTGCTCGAGAAAATCTGCATACCGCTCGACGCCAGAAGCGGCGGCGGACGGTTGCTTGGCGCTGCTGGCCACGGTCTCGTCCGCCGGGTCGTCGCCGTTGCCACCATCATTGGCACCGTTGGATGGAAACTGGCGTTGCATAGTGCCGCTTGCTCCTGCCTCCGATTGCGCAGTCGTGATTGAAGTTAACTGTCTGGACCCGTGCACAACTGGCTTGCAAATCTAGCCCGCGTTTGTCGCGGTGTCACGGCCGGCACGGAGACGAGCTGACATCGGCCACGTTAAAGGAGCCCGACGGACCGATGACTGGACGGTCATGACGCAGCTTGGATAGTGGCGCTTGTTTCGCAGACGTCACCGGCTAATTCCCGGCCGGTCGAAGCCGAACAGGGTGTCACCACCATGACGATAAAGCCCGGCGAATTGGGCCGGGCTTTGCCGTCTTGATCTTGGGAATTTGGATGGGTACTGGAGACTAATAACTGTTTGAAGCCCGTCAGACCAAGAATACTCCTCACGAATACGCAACTACTGGATCTGTTGATCCTTATAATTCTTGGTTACGCATTACTAGCGAAGCTTCATCCCATCGCTGGGCGCCACCCTAGTCCTCTGACCTGCCGGCGGCAAGTATTGTGGTTGTTCAATTGTTCCGTTTACGTAGCGTTTGTTGGATAGCGAAGAATTGCGAGCAAACGATTGTACTTCAAGGATTTAATATTTTCACATTCGAGATAAGTGCTTTGCCGTACTGTTGCTGATTCGCAATAGTTCTACCTTATTCATGGCAACGCGCTCTATTTGCTTGGAATCGAAGAGGCTCGACAATGCCTCTCGAGAGAGGCGAATTGAGATGGCGGAGCGAGTGGTTATCGTTTGGATGGTGTGTTCTTAGAGGCGATGTCGTCGGGCGTGGGGCGGCAGCCGCGGCCAACCGGGGTTGTCGAACCACGTGGGGTGGGGACATGCAATCTAAAGCGCGATCATTTTGAATAGACACGCGTCAGGCCGCAACTGCGGCCCGGCGTATACGCCGCGCCCGCGCAGCCATGCGCCGTAGACGCATTTTGCGTGAGCGACAAAAAACTAGACCATGAATCCAATCAAAAAGATCATGGTCTAGGACTGCGAACTCTCGGCTAGTTCAAACTGCAACAGAATAGTGCGTTGAAAGAATTTGAAATTATCATCCGAGATGAGGGTGATAACAGTGCGCCCGCGCGGTGAGCGATGTACGGCCACGCCTTCCATGTTATCGATGGCATAGCGCTGGTCGGCTTCGAACAGAACCTCGCCCTTCATCACGGCGCCTGGGCGGATTTCTCGCGGTCCAATGCGGCGCAGGCGCATTTTTACCCCTTCCGTCCAGCGAAATCGACGCTCGAGAAGAATAAGCCCACCGCTCGGCAACGACGCGATGTCGGTAATGTCGAAACCGCCGATCGGATTCAAAAAAACCTCGCTCGCGCCACGTTTGCCAAGCAACCAACCGCGGAGCATTCCGCGTTTGTCGCGCCGGCCCTCGGCGAAGGCGACAACGGTCCCTTTTCTCCTGCCGCCCTTGAGCACGGTAATCGCCTCGATACCGCGATTGTCGTGCAGGCTCTTGACGTAGCTCGGTAGGCGCAAGTAGCTGGTTGGGCCAACAACGCCTTCGCCGTTGAGTTTGTAGCGGCCAATGCGATGGAGACGCTCGAACGTAATGAATGCTTGGCCGTTTTCCGGTGTGCCGGTAATCAGGCTCATACCTTCCGCGTCGATCTCGCGGACACCGGTTAATTTTCTTCCGTCGCGCGCTCGCAATGGTCCAACGCGGGCATGGGTTATGCCCAAGGGCTGTGTGCCGCGATAACGGATGCGCGCGGTGAGCCAGAACCCGGCATCGGAAACCGCGGCCATTTTTTCCCCCTTCGGCCCAATGGCCAGTCCGGAAAAGCCTCCGAAGTAGGGGGAGGAGGAGGAAAGTGTCAAACCGCCGAGCCAGCGCAATTTACCGAAGCGTAAGCGCGAGGAATCACGACCGTCAAAGGACGAGACAGGTGACGCCGAAATGGAGATTTTCCGTAGTTCGAGCTTGGCAATGTCGGGTTTGGCAGCAACGACCTTTGGGCTGATCAGCAGCACAGCAACGAGGATCGCAAGCAGCGTGGCGCTGTGCGTGAGGCCATAACAACGGAATATCTTTGTCAGTTCAGCCTCCTCGAGCGGGGCCCACGTCGCGCAGCTTCAAGTATCGCTTGCTCTTCGAACAACTCGACAAGTTTGTCCGTCATTGCGCCGGCCAACTCACTCGGGTCGGTGACGGTGACGGCTCGCCGATAATAGCGGGTGACGTCATGGCCGATGCCGATGGCCAGCAGTTCGACCGGCGAGCGGGTCTCGATCTCCTCGATCACCTGACGCATGTGCTGCTCGAGATAGGAGCCGCTGTTCACAGAGAGCGTCGAATCATCGACCGGTGCACCGTCGGAGATCATCATGAGAATGCGGCGCTGTTCGGGCCGCGCCATAATACGGTTGTGGGCCCAGGCGAGCGCCTCGCCGTCGATGTTTTCTTTCAGCAGACCCTCGCGCATCATCAGTGCAAGATTGCGACGCGAGCGCCGCCAGGGCGCGTCGGCGGGCTTGTAGATGATGTGGCGTAGGTCGTTCAAACGACCGGGGGCCGCCGGCTTGCCCGCGGCGAGCCAAGCCTCGCGAGCCTGCCCACCTTTCCAAGCGCGGGTCGTGAAGCCCAGAATTTCGACCTTGACGCCGCAGCGCTCCAAGGTGCGCGCCAAGATGTCGGCGCAGCAGGCGGCGACCATTATGGGGCGACCGCGCATGGAGCCCGAGTTGTCGAGCAGCAGGGTGACGACCGTATCGCGGAAATCGGTATCGCGTTCCTGCTTGAAGGAAAGCGGGTGCATCGGATCGATAACCACGCGGGTGAGACGTGCGGCATCGAGGATGCCTTCCTCGAGGTCGAAGTCCCAGGCACGATTTTGCTGGGCGAGGAGGCGGCGCTGCAAGCGGTTGGCGAGGCGCGCGACCGCGCCTTGCAGGCCGCGAAGCTCCTTGTCGAGGAAGGCGCGCAGGCGCTCGAGCTCCTCCGGCATACAAAGCTCTTCGGCAACGGTTTCCTCGTCATGAGCCGTCGAGAACACGCGGTAGCCGAAGGCCTCGGGCGAATCGAGCACGGAGGCATTGGGTTGCCAAGGTTCCTTGGTTTCAGCGGCTTCGAGGCTTTCGCTATCAATGTCGATCAAATCGGAATCGCTGACCTCGGCGACATCGGTTTCCTCGCCGTCCTCGCCCTCGGCGAAGCGCTCATCCTGCGAACCGTCTGACTCTGCGGAACCCTCACCATCGTCGGTGCCCTGGGCGTCGCCTTCCTGCGATTCCTGATCGGGGTCTTGATCCTCGTTCGACTGGCCAAGTTCGTCGAGCGGATCGAGTTCAACATCAAGCGCCTTCAGAAGCTCCCTCAGGTAGTGTCCGAAGGTGGCCTGATCGTCGGCGAGCGCTGTCAGTTCGTCGAGAATGCGATTGGCTTTTTGCTCGACCCACGGCCGCCAGGCGTTGACAACTCCCGAAGTCGTCTCCGGCGGTTTGAGGCCCGAGAGCCTCTCCCGCACGATCAGTGCGAGGGCCTCGCTCAATGGCGCGTCCTCGCGTTCGCGTGGAGCGCTATAGCGGCCGTCACGAAATTGATCGACGAGCTTGGCCGATAGGTTACTGGCCATGCCCGGCATGCGATTGGCGCCTAGAGCCTCGATGCGAGCCAGTTCGACGGCCTCAAACAATTGCCGGGCATCACCGGTTTGCGGAGCAATCTTGGCATGCACCTTGGGGTCATGACAGGCCGCCTTGAGGGCGAGCGAGTCGGCGTGGCCGCGGAGAACGGCGATCTCGTCCAATCCCGGGACCCGCGAGGGCTCCGGCAGGCGTACGGTCTTGCCCTCGAGGCTCGGTGGCTGCGAGCCATAGCTCACCTCGATCGCGCCGTCAGCGGCAATGGAGCGAACGGTGAGCGCGAGCGCCCGCTTGAACGGCTCGGATGGCAATTCCTTTTGCTTGGGTGTTATCGACGACATGGCGGTGAGTCGTGCCGGTTAGCTCATGGCCACGTTGGCCGTGGACTCGGGCAACTCCTGACCAAAACATCGCTGGTAAAACTCAGCGACCAAGGCACGCTCCAGTTCGTCGCACTTGTTGACAAAGCTCAAGCGAAACGCGAGACCAATGTCATCGAAGATCTCGGCGTTTTCAGCCCAGGTAATCACCGTTCGCGGGCTCATCACTGTGGACAAGTCACCGTTCATGAAGGCATTGCGCGTGAGGTCGGCAACCCGAACCATATTGGATATGTGTTCGCGCCCGGTGTCGGTGTTGAACGATTTCACCTTTGCGAGCGAAATGCGGACCTCATCATCGTGCGGCAAGTAATTGAGGGTGGCGACGATCGACCAACGGTCCATCTGACCCTGATTGATCTGCTGGGTGCCATGATAGAGGCCGGATGTATCACCCAGACCGATGGTGTTGGTGGTGGAAAACAGTCGGAAGGCCGGATGCGGCTTAATGACCTTCGATTGGTCGAGCAGCGTAAGCTTGCCGGAAACCTCAAGCACTCGTTGGATGACGAACATGACATCGGGTCGGCCGGCATCATACTCGTCAAACACCAGCGCGGTGTTGGTCTGCAGCGAGTAAGGTAAGATCCCCTCGCGAAATTCCGTCACCTGCATACCATCTCGCAAGACAATCGCATCCTTGCCGACGAGATCAATCCGGCTGATGTGACTATCGAGATTGACTCGAATGCAGGGCCAGTTCAAACGCGCCGCAACTTGCTCGATGTGCGTCGATTTGCCTGTCCCGTGATAGCCCTGGATCATGACCCGGCGGTTGTGGGCAAATCCTGCGAGGATGGCCAACGTGGTGTCGTGATCAAACAGATAATCCGGGTCAACGTCGGGCACGTGCTCATCCGATTGAGCAAATGCGGGTACTTCGTTATCCGTGTCTATGCCGAAAACCTGGCGAACGGATACCGACATATCGGGCTCGGCGGGGACTTCCCCGCGGGATTCGACGCGCATGTTCCCTGAAATCCTAAGTTTTTGTGCTTGGGCCCTGCCTTAGTCGACAGGTCATTCGTGGCGATAGCCCCCATGGCATTCACCGACGCCAACACCTTACGGTGAACCTCAACCATACTCTCGACAGGCCGATCAGCAGAGACCGGCCTGCTTGAGATAGTTATAGGCTTGAATGACTTCGCGCAACTTGTCCTCTGAACGACGGTCGCCGCCGTTCGCGTCGGGATGGTGCCGCTTGACCTGCTCTTTGTACTTAGCCTTGATCTGATCGGAGCTGGCGTCGTCCTCGAGATTAAGGGCGTGCAAGCACTTTCGCTCGAGCTTGCCGATCGGGCGGCGGCGAACTAGGGGCTCAGCACCAGGCTTGGCTGCACCGCCTTTGAAAAACTCGTGGGGATCCATCTGTGCGGCACGCGGATCGAACCCGTTCAATCGATCGGCACGTTGGCCTTCATCGCCAGGCCGCTCGGATGAGTTTGCGCCCATTGTCCAGGTCGGGCGATGACCGGTCATCGACGACTTTTGATAGGCGACAACGTCGTCGTCGCTCATGCCATCGAAGTAATTGTAGCGCTTGTTGTAATCGCGAACGTGCTCGAGACAAAACAGGTAAAACTCGCCCTCGCGGCCGCGTCCCATCGGGGCCTTGTGCAGGCCGGGGTTGGCGCAATTGCGACGCTGACACCTCGGCGCGTGGGTCTGTTGCTGGCCCGCAGCCTCGCGCTTTATTCGAATCGAGTCGAAGTATGATGAATCGAGTTTCATTGCTTAGGAGTATGCGTATCGGTCATCGTTTGCACAAGTTGCCTCAGGACATGAGCGGGCTTGCGTTGCAGTGATGCCATAGCTTGCATTAAGCCTTCCTCAAAATCACAGGATCAGGATGGAGACCAGCCCTCATGCCCATCGAAGATATCATTCGTGCGAAACTCGTGACAGCCTTCGAACCCGCCGAACTCGAGGTCATCAACGAATCGCATCTTCACTCTGGCCACCAAGGTTCACCCGGCACAGGGGAAAGCCATTTTAGAGTGAAGATGGTGGC
>JAUVMS010000011.1 GCA_030600135.1 Hyphomicrobiales bacterium
GATGAAGCAGTATCTATGGGCCGGCACCGAGACCACCGCACTTACGCTCGCCTGGTGCCTTTATCTGCTCTCGCAGCACCCCGAAGTCGCCGAGAAAATTCGCGACGAGGCGCGACGGGTCTGCGGCGATGGCGAGCCCAACTGGGAACAGGCCCAGAGCCTCGTCTACACGCGCCGCGTCATTCAGGAAACCATGCGGATTTACCCACCTATTTGGTCCTTCATACGCGAGGCGGCGGTCGACGACGAGATCGATGGCCAAAAGATCTACAAGGGCGACACGGCGGTACTCTGCTCGTACGCCGTCCATCACAGCCCGAAGTACTGGACGGAGCCGGAGAAATTCAATCCCGACCGATTTGCCCCCGACCGCATGAAGGCAAGGGCGAAATATTCCTACCTGCCCTTCGCGGCCGGCAAACGCTCGTGCATCGGGGGTGCGTTGTCGCAGCTCGAAAATGGTCTGGCGCTCGCCATGCTGCTGCGCCGCTTCGAGCCCGAATACATGGGCGAGGTGCCTGCATTGATCGGCCCCACGGTCACGCTTACACCGAAAAGTGGATTGCCGTTCCGAATTAGGGCCTTGGACTAAAACGACCGACATTCGGCCTACGCACCCGCCAATCAGGACAAAAAATATTGGCGCCACACGTCCCTTCAATACCTAGCCCGAGCCAGACGATACGCGCGGCGCACGCACTGTTCGCTGCGGACTCTTATTGGCCGCGCTGCCGATCGAATACCGTGGCCCCAAAGACCGGGACTAATCCCCCAGCCGCGCGACGACCTCGACCTCAAGCAAGAATTCCGGGTTCGCCAACGCCCTGACGATGAGCAATGTGTGGGGAGGAAAAAGCGGTCCGGTAAACCACTCGGGAAAATGTGTCGCGCGGGCGTCGCGAAATCCTGAGATATCGCCCTCCTCGATGAGATAGCTGGTCATCTGCACGATATCGTCGTAGCCCGCCCCGAGATCGTGCAAGATGCGGCCGATGTTCTCAAAGACCTGCTTGAATTGATTGTCGAAGTTTCCTCGACCCACGACCAGGCCTTGGGCGTCAACTGAAACCTGGCCTGAAACAAAGGCAAGCTCGCCGGGCTTAACGCGAGCCACCTGGCAGTAGGCGCTTTGCGCCGGAGCGGCATTGGGCGGATTGAGATATGTGACAGCCGTTGGCATTTCGGCGCCTCCTGTTGCAGCGATCGGGATTGGCTGAGCTAGATATCAAAGGGCGGTGACATCGTTCCAAACCAATCCCGCCAGCATAACACCGACGGCGACCAGCCATGCGCCAACAATTCGCGCCGCAATAATCATCCAAGGACGCTCGAGCCAGCGCCAAGCGATCGCGGCGACAACAGAGACGATTCCGGAACTCACCGCCGCGCCAACGACAAACCAGGGCCAATCATCGTCGGCCGGACCATCCAGATAAAGCGTCACTCCGGCGACCAGCCCCATGAGGGCGGCAAGCGGCGGCAGGCTCCATTTGAGTAACGGACCGAACAACAAGAGGATAATCCCAGCCACGGCAAGGAGCAGCGGTGCCGCCATCGTGAAAACCTGCAGCCCTATGCTCTCTGGCACCGCCAAGCTGGCCAACAACGCTCCGACGAAAATTGCTGCCGAAAGCCAATCCCATTCGCGACCGACCTTGCCCAAGGCAAAACCGATGGCGCTCATCGCGACGATCAAGACGGGCGACGTAATCGCATGCAGCAGCCCGTTCTCATAGTAGCTGCGATCTTCCACGAACCCATGGGCAAAAGCCCCATCGATGGAGCTTGCGATCGCAAGGCCGGCCAGCGCCAGTACCGTAGCCAATCCACGCCAACGCCTGTGTGCAACCGTCATGCTCAACCAGCAAGGAAGTAGACGCCGGCAAGCGCGATAGCGCCGCCCGCCACACGCGAGACCCAGCCCCCCCGCCATTCGACCAAGCACGAGGCCAAAGCCAATGCCAGCAACATGTATTAGGCCCGTCGCCGCTACAAAGCCCAGCCCATAGGCAACCGGGTCGGCCGCCCTCGGCAACTCCGAGCCATGGGCATAGCCGTGATAGACCGCAAACGCACCGACGACAATAATCGCCAGCCACTCGGGCGCCTGCCAGGCGGCCAGAACGGCCAGACCCAACACCAAGACCGATAGGCCAACCGCCAACTCGACGTGGGTGACCTCAAGGCCCACCACACCCAGGAAGCCGCCAATCGCCATGATCAGCGGAAACACCACCGGCAACATCCAGACCGATCGTCCACCGATTTGCGCACCCCAGATGCCGACAGCCAGCATTGCTAGGAAATGATCAGGCCCTCTAATCGGGTGGGAAAATCCGCTCACGAAGCCGCCGAGCACACTGCCACCTGTGTGGGCCAACGCCGCACTCGGCAACCAAAGTGCCATGGCGACGGCGGCAACGAACAGCCACCCAAGCCGATAGCAATTCATTCCGACCCGCAGCCTAATCATGGACGGTTCCCCCCACAGACCATTTGAGCAACTGAGAAACTCATCATTATGGAAGGTACGTGTCCAGACACTTTGAGCGCCACAGTCAATTTCTACGATCGGCGGTGGCCTCGGCCCGGGTCTGTCTCGCTCTCTCGCGGGCAAGCCTCTTTCTGCGCAACGCCAGCCATTTCCGGCAGCTTGCCCGTGCCAGGTTGCAGCGAATTTTGATCTTGGCAAGCTGGGGGGTCCCCTTGGCGGGCTCGACAGCTTTGGATCGCGCAGCGCGTCCGGTCCGTGCGGCAGGCCGGGTGCGCCCACCCTGTTCGGTTCGCGCGCCATGCTCGCTACGTTTGGCTTGCCCGGCTTGGTCCCCCAGCCTGGCGAGTTTGCTGCGAACCGCACTCCCAAGGTGTTTGGTTCGCCCGACAGGTTCTTTGCCACGTTCAGCTCGACCAACGCCCGCGGCAGGCGCTGCGCGCCGAGACGTTTCGCGTCGCGCAACACGCTCGACGATGATCGCGCGCCGCACCCGTTTGGCGCGCTCAGACTTTGCGACGCGGGCCTTGTCCTGACGGGCCGAGGCAAGGTTCACAGGGTATGGATCAAGCAACCCAGGGGAGCTGGCGGCCTCGCGTCCTGACTTGCGAACCAAGCCGCCCGCCGTCATCCGCCGCAGGAATGGATTGGCCTGGAGCGCGGCACTGCTAATGAGCTTCGACATGGGCGTACTGGCTTTGGCCGTCAGCACGCGCGCCGCGGCGCTAGGGCCCGCGAAGAACGCCAATCGCAGGTTGGTCGGATTGGCCGCAATCCCCTTGCGCACGAAGTATGCGGCAATCTCACGCGCGTACGCATCGGCCACCCGGCGGGCAAAACTGAGGCTTTTGCGCAATTCAAGAACCTGTGCCTCAGTCATGCCGCGAACTTTTTCGGCGAAGTGCCGACGAGTCACCGCAAGAAACGTACTTTTGATGAATTGAAACGGCCCAAGTGCCGAGGATCTCGGATTCTTGGCCAACAACCGGCCTCGGGATTCGGCATGCATGATCTTGCTCAGGAAGGCATCGCCCGTCGAGCAAGGACCGAGATGCCAAGACCGCTCATCAGCCCCAGCCGCGCCGTCTACGAAAGCCGTCAGCCATACGGCCATGACGAGACTGAATTGAAATGCCCGCCCAATCACACCCAACCAGTTTCCAATCTGCAGTTTCGGTCCGACTATTAATTGATTCGTCTTTATACTGATTAATCGTATCACGTTGCGCCGAAGAAATTTCGACGTCAAACACATAGCGAAATCAAGGTGACTTGCGGGCAGGCAGGCCCTCTCGCCCGGCACCGTTCAGGCAAGCTAATGGTCGCCGCTTACTCCCACTCGATTGTGCCGGGTGGTTTGGAGGTGATGTCGTAGACGACGCGGTTGATGCCACGCACCTCGTTGATGATGCGCGTCGCCGTCCGGCCGAGGAAGTCATGGGAAAAGTCGTAGTAATCGGCCGTCATTCCGTCGGTCGAGGTGACAGCGCGCAGCGCGCAGACGAATTCATAAGTCCGCGCATCGCCCATCACACCGACGGTCTGCACCGGCAACAGCACGGCGAAAGCCTGCCAAATCTCGTCGTAGAGCCCGGCCTTGCGAATTTCATCCAGGTAGATGACGTCGGCCTGGCGCAGAATATCGAGCTTGTCGCGGGTGATCGCACCAGGTGTGCGAATGGCAAGCCCCGGCCCTGGGAACGGGTGGCGCGCGACGAATGCCTCGGGCAGGCCAAGCTCACGGCCAAGCACTCGCACCTCGTCCTTGAAGAGTTCGCGTAAAGGCTCCACCAGCTTCAGGTTCATTCGTTCAGGCAGTCCGCCCACATTGTGGTGCGACTTGATGGTGACCGACGGCCCGCCCGTAAACGAAACGCTTTCGATCACATCGGGGTAGAGCGTGCCTTGGGCGAGAAATTCGGCCCCCCCGAGCTTACCCGCCTCGTCCTCGAAAACGTCGATAAAGAGTTTGCCGATGATCTTTCGCTTGGCCTCCGGCTCGCCCTCACCCTCGAGCCCTGTAAGAAATCGCTCACTGGCATCCACATGCACGAGCGGAATGTTGTAGTGGCCACGAAAGAGTGAGACGACTTCGTCCGCTTCGTTCGCCCGCATCAGGCCATGGTCGACGAAGATGCAAGTGAGTTGATCGCCCACGGCCTCGTGGATGAGGACCGCGGCAACGGCTGAATCGACGCCGCCGGAAAGACCGCAGATGACGCGCCCCTTGCCGACTTGCGCCCGGATCTTGGCCACTTCCGTTTCACGAAACGCCGCCATGGTCCACTCACCATGGCAGCCCGCCACGTTACGCACGAAGTTCTCGATGAGCCGCGCGCCGCGTGGCGTGTGCACGACTTCGGGGTGGAACATCAGTCCGTAGAATTTGCGCGCGTCGTCGGCGATCGCCGCATAGGGCGCATTGTCGGAAATGCCCACAACGCGAAAACCGTCAGGCATGCGGATAACGCGATCGCCATGGCTCATCCAAACCTGGTCCGATTGCCCGGTTTCCCAGACCCCGGCGAACAACGGGCAGTCGTCCTTGATCTCAACCTCGGCGCGGCCAAACTCGCGCTTGCTCGCCGCTTCCACCTCGCCACCGAGCTGATCAACGAGCACCATCTGCCCGTAGCAGATGCCAAGCACCGGCACGCCCAGTTCGAAAACCCGGTCGGGCGCGCGCGGCGTGCCGGCTTCATGCACACTCGCCGGTCCACCTGAGAGGATGATCGCTTTCGGTTCGAGCCGATCCAGCGCCGCTTCGGCCTGATTGAACGGCACGATCTCGGAATAGACACCCGCTTCACGCACCCGACGCGCAATGAGCTGCGTGACTTGGCTGCCGAAGTCGAGGATGAGAACCAGTTCGCTTTCCGATGACTGTGTCATGGCAATTGTTGGTAGTTGAAGGCCGCGCCCCTTGCAACGGCGCGCGCGGACCATCCCCAGCGGCGTCGATCATGGTGCCGCCGATGGCTGCTCAATGGACTGAGCCTAAACCGCTCCACGACGCTCCATTACGGCAAAGAAGAACCCGTCCGTGCCGGTTGAAGCAGGCGTCATGGTCAGCGTCATGGCATCGTCCGACCAAGGAGCCGGCTTATCAAAGCCGAACAGCTCACGCCACGCTTCCTCGGCCGTGACCAGCTCGAAATCCGGATTATCCTCGAGAAAACCGTAAACCTGGCCCTCGTTCTCCGGGCGCAAAACTGAGCAGGTGATGTAGCAGAGATAGCCGCCAGGCCGCACATAGTCCCGCGCCGATGCCAGAATGTCCCGCTGCTCGCCGATCCGCGCTTCGAGCGCGTCGGGGCTGAGCCGCCATTTCGCGTCGGGCCGCCGCCGCCAGACGCCCGAGCCTGTACATGGTGCATCCACCACGACCCGATGCATTCGCCCTACGAGGTCCGAGAGCACGTCCTCGCCCGGCGCCCGCACCTGGACATTGCGCACGCCTGCCCGCTTGAGCCGCTCATAGATCGGGGCAAGACGCTGCTTGTCCTCGTCGTAGGCAAAAATCTGCCCCTTGTTCTGCATGCTTGCCGCGAGCGTCAACGTCTTGCCACCTGCTCCCGCACAAAAATCCAGCACCTGCTCGCCGGGCCGCGCAAATGCAAGCTGGGCAGCGACCTGAGAGCCTTCGTCCTGGACCTCGAACCAGCCGCGCTGAAAGCCCGCCTCGACCTGGACGTTGGGCGTGCGCCCCGGCCCCGTCGGCGGCGCGATCCGCAGACCAACCGGAGAAATCGTGCATGGTTTGGCGCCCTGGCGCGCCAGCGCCTTGGCCACTTTGTCGACATCGGCCTTGAGCGTATTGACCCGTAAATCGACCGGGGCACGCATGGCAAACGCCTGGCCTTCGCCGACCGCCTCCTCGTCAAACTTCTCGGTGAACAACGGCCAAAGCCACTCCGGCACATCGGCCCGGATGTGCGCCGGCGCATCATCACCAAGCGGTGACGCAAGACAATGCCGCTCACCATCGGACAGCGGTGCTGGAGCATGCTGCGAGCCATCGCAGATGGCGGCCACATCGTGGCCCGACAGACCCCATGAGGCCACCAGTGCCCCTAGCGCGAGTGCACGCCCCCCGTCATCATTCAGCCGTGCCGCACTGGATGCCCTTTTGCGCAACGCGTCAAACACCAGGTTGCCGATCGCTGCTCGGTCGCCAGATCCCGCAAACCGATGATTGCGTCCCCAATCAGCCAAGACGACGTTCGCCGGCCTGTGACGCTCGATCACCTCGTCCAACACCTCGATCGCCGCCTGCACTCGCCCGCCCGGCCGCATTCCTCAAACACCCTCGGTGAGCAGTCGCAACACAAAGATCAGCCACATCAGCACGAGCACGACGAGCCCGGCGAGGAAAATCATGAAACGCTTAGGGACATCGTTTGATGTGACGTGCACGTAGGCATGCGCCAAGCGTAACGCCACGAAGCCCCAGGCCATGATGATGAAGAGCCCGCTCACTTTCGACGTCATGAGAGCGAGTACGATCACGATGTAGAAAAGGACCGGTGTCTGAAGCTGATTGTTGTAGCTGTTACCAATTTTGGTTATCCGCTCGGGCCAATTGTCTTGCCCGAGCGCAATATCCTTTACCCGCACTTCGCGTCGCTGGATTGCTCGAACCCGCGAGATGCCGGTGGTGAACAGCAGACCGAACGTCAGGGCGGCCTGCACGAAAACGGGGTAAAGAATTGCCCACTGCGTCATGGCACGAAAACTGTTCCGCGGTTCTGATTGAATGTTTCATCGGTGCGTGACAAGCGATCACGCCAAGTCAAAATTTGCGCCGACCAGGCCACGGGCAACTCCTCAAAAGCGCTGAATAACCCGCCCACCCTCTGAGACCACGAGCACGTGCCCTCCGATCAAGCGCACCAAGAGTTTCGCCTCTCCAAACCCCTCCGCCTTGCGTGACGGCCCACTTGTGCGAAATGCATAATCGAATGTCAGATGATAGAGCCCTTCGGCGCCCGCCGCCTCGCGCACCTCCAGGGTGTCCGGCACCAGCCGATATTCGCGTTCAGGCCAGCGCCGGAAATAGTTGATCTTGTCGCGAACCACATCGGCCAACCGCACATTCCTCTTGCCCCAATAATTCAACATCGGATCGGAATAACGGTCGCGAACGTCCGCAACGGTTTGTCGTGTGCTGGCCAGATATTCCTCCGTCACGAACGTCTGCAAAGCATCCGTGACATAGAGGTCGTCATCAGACTGCGCCCAGGCGCTCGCGCCAACCACCAAACCACAGATCAATACGAGCAACCGGACTGACAACGTCATCAAACAAGTTCCTGCGACACACTATCCGTTCATGGGATAGTTCGGGCTCTCTCGCGTGATCGTGACATCGTGGGCATGGCTTTCGCGCAGGCTCGCGGGCGAGATCCGCAAAAACTTTGCATTCTTTTGAAGTTCTTCGATGTTGGCGGCGCCGACGTACCCCATGGACGAGCGCAGCCCGCCGACCAGTTGATGCAGCACGCCCGAGAGCGGCCCCTTGTAGGGCACTTGGCCCTCAATGCCCTCGGGCACCAATTTGAGCGTGTCCTTGACTTCCTGCTGGAAATAACGATCGGCCGAGCCGCGCGCCATGGCGCCGACCGATCCCATGCCGCGGTAGGTCTTGTAAGAGCGGCCCTGATAGAGAAAGACCTCGCCGGGGCTCTCGTCGGTGCCGGCAAAGAGCGAGCCGATCATCACGGCATCGGCGCCCGCCGCGATCGCTTTGGCGACATCGCCGGAAAACTTGATGCCGCCATCGGCAATCACCGGCACGTTGGCCTTTCGCGCCACCTCGACGGCTTCCATGATGGCGGTGAGCTGGGGCACGCCGACGCCGGCGACAATGCGGGTTGTGCAGATTGAGCCAGGGCCGATCCCGACCTTGATGGAGTCCGCGCCCACATCGATTAGCGCCTGGGCGCCCTCACGCGTGGCAACGTTGCCGGCAATCACCTGCACCCAGTTCGACTGCAGTTTGATCCGCTCCACCGCCTCCAAAACCATTGAGGAATGGCCGTGGGCGGTGTCGACGACGACGAAATCCGCTCCGGCATCGATCAGGCGCTCCGAGCGCTCGAAGCCATCGTCGCCAACCGTCGTCGCGGCGGCGACTCGCAACCGCCCCTGTTCATCCTTGCAGGCATCGGGATGGAGCGCCGCTTTCTCGATATCCTTCACCGTGATGAGGCCGGTGCAGCGATAGCCGCTATCGACAACGAGCAACTTTTCGATGCGATGTTGATGCAGGAGCCGCTTAGCCTCTTCCATGCCCACCGTATCGCGCACGGTGACCAGGTCCTCTTTGGTCATCAACTCCGCGACCGGTTGGGCGCTGTTGGAAGCAAAACGCACGTCGCGGTTGGTCAAAATCCCCACCAACAGACCGTCCTTGGCACCGTTCCCGCTCGACTCGACCACGGGAATTCCGGAAATCTTGTGCTTGTCCATCAAGGCCAGGGCATCGGCCAGCGTTTGGCGCGGGTGGATCGTCACCGGATTGACGACCATGCCGGACTCGAATTTCTTGACCTGGACAACCTCGTCCGCCTGGGCCCCGGGCTCTAAGTTGCGATGGATGACCCCGACACCGCCGGCCTGCGCCATGGCTATCGCCAGGTTCGCTTCGGTCACCGTGTCCATGGCCGATGACAAGACCGGAATGTTGAGCGAGGCGTTTCGCGTCACTCGAGTGGTCGTATCGACCTGGTTCGGCAGGACGTTGGACGCTGCCGGCTTCAACAACACATCATCGAACGTCAGCGCCAATGGGCTATCGAGGCCGCGCGGGGCGTCCGTCATGTCGCTCATCTCCCTGAATCGCCGCACATAGATTCGCTAATTAGCAGCGGTATTTAGCATCAGCACATGACGATTGGAAGCAAGCGCACGGCTAGAGGTCTACTGTTCACTGGCTTTTTCACCGCCATTGGACCGCCGAAAACTGCTGGCCAGAACGTAAAGCTCGGCGGAATCGGCCCGACTCGCCTCGGGCTTGACGTGGCGCACGACGCGGAAATCTCGCTTCATGGCTGCCAACAGCTCGCCCTCCGTACCGCCTTGCAAAACCTTTGCAAGGAAAAATCCGCCAGGCGCAAGCACTTCCGTCGCAAACTCGAGGGCCGCTTCGCAAAGCGCCATGATCCGCAGATGATCCGTCTGCCTATGACCGGTTGCCGCCGCCGCCATGTCCGACAGCACGGCATCAACCTTGCGCCCACCGAGCGCCTCGGTAATCATTTGCGGCGCTTGCTCATCCATGAAGTCGAGCTGGAGAACTGTTACCCCGGTAATGGGCTCCATAGGCGCCATGTCGATTGCCACCACATGACCGTCGCCGCCATCAACCGCCACCCTTTCGGCCGCGACAACGCTCCACCCGCCGGGCGCGGCCCCAAGATCGACGACACACATACCGGGCTTCAACAGCCCATACTTTTCGTCGATCTGCGCGAGCTTATAGGCCGCGCGCGATCGCAACCCCTCCCGCTGCGCCTCCGCCACGTAGGGATCGTTGAGCTGACGCTCGAGCCATCGCGTCGAGGAAATCTTGCGTCCTTTTGCGGTTTTCACGCGGGTTTTAAGCGCCCGAGCGCCGCCTGATGGCCCCGACGAGCGCGCAGCATCGCCACCTCGACCACCTCGTTTCTTGTTCATATTGAAAACATGCCCAGTGTCGCAACCGCCAAACCGCAAAGCCGAGGATCATTCCTTGGCGGGCCCCGACCGCGTTCGTCGGCGCCGTGACCTGCCTGGTCGCCGACCGTAGCGATAGACACCATCTTCCGCCATCATTGAGGCCAGCAAACCTTCTCGCAATCCGCGATCGGCGACCCGAAGCCGCGTGCTCGGCCACATCCGCATTAAACCCTCGAGAATAGCACAACCGGCCAGCACCAAGTCCGCCCGATCATCACCGATGCAGGGCTGCGCCACCCGCTCGAGATAGCTCATGGCGACTAGGCCCTGGGTCACCGCCCGGACGTCATCGACATGCATCCAACAGCCATCTACGCGGCGGCGGTCATAGCGTTCAAGCCCCAGATGTACGCCCGCGACCGTCGTGACGGTCCCGGAGGTTCCAAGCAAATGGGTTCGCGCATTGGCAACTTGCTCGCGGATCCGATGGGTGCACTCGAAGTCCTCGAGAAGCCCCATGACATGAACCACCATTGCCTCGAAAACTGTGCCCGTGACCGTGCGTCCACCATAGTGCTCGGCAAGCGTGACCACGCCGACAGGCAAAGACGTCCAAGCGGCAATGCAGTTCTGCACTTCCAAGCGATCATGGATCGGGCGCCCACTGCGCGACCTGCGCCTGGTCAAATCGAGCCAGATAAGCTCGGAAGACCCACCGCCGATGTCGAACACCAAAGCCCACTCGCAATTGCCATCAAGCAGCGAGGCACACCCGGAAACAGCAAGTTTGGCCTCTGTTTCGCGGCTGACGATCTCCAGCCCCAGCCCTGTTTCCGATTGCACCCTAGCGACAAATTCCACACCATTGTCGGCAACACGACAAGCCTCGGTAGCAATCAATCGCGACCGTTGAACACCGCGTCGCTGCATTTTGTCGGAGCAAACCCACAGCGCCTCGATGGTTCGCGCCATTGCCTCTTCGGACAGCCGACCATTGTGCGAAACACCCTCGCCGAGCCTGATGATACGCGAAAACGCATCGACAACGACGAACCCGCGTCGCGACGGGCGTGCCACCAGAAGCCGGCAGTTGTTTGTTCCAAGATCGAGTGCGGCATATATGGGAAAGGTTCGCTGGCCCTTAGCCCTCTCCTGGCGATATTGCGTCGTAGAACCCAGCGCGGCTGGCCCTTGTTTGTCCTCTACTGCCTTACCGTCCTGACTGGAGTACTCGTCCCCCGTCTGGTCGCCACTGCCACCGTCAGGCTCCGAGGACTCAGCTGGACGCGCATCATTGCCGGTCCGCTGCACGTACCCATCCCCAGCGCCTGGATCGTGCCAAATGCCGTGGTGTGGTTTGCAAAAAACCAGGTGGCTCATCAGGCGCAAAGTGGAATCAACCTTGCTGCCACTTTAGCAGCAACGGTTGTTTCGTAAAGTTTTGCGAGTAACCAGGCGCGTAGAGGGAGCACTGAAACCGAGGCAATAATGCGCTCTGAGGAGGTGCGGGCGTCTCCTTGCCGAGCACGAGCACGCTGACACGATCTCTTTGTCAGCCCAAGCTTGACACGCCGCGCTGGATGTCGAAGCCCAAGCCAGGCTTGGCAACCACGACGCCAGACACCCACGCAGTCTTGCCGTCATAGGCGACGCGGAGCTGACCGAACTAGCGCAACCAATCGTGAACCAGTTCGATGACCGTTCCCGTCGCCTTGCTCATCAGATAGAGATCCCGGCCGGCACGCACCCACTCCTGACCGGTTGGCGACCGATAAGGCAGCCGGGCGAGATACTTGGGCTCGACAGGCAGATATCCACCAATGGGCAAACGTTGCCCGACCGCGTATTTCTTCGCGATGCCGGGCGGCAGGCCACCTTTTTTCGCCAGTCCAGGCGGCACACCACCCTTTTTCGCCAATCCGGGGGGGACGCCACCTCGCTTATTCTTACCTGCCACGAGGTCGGTCGACATCAAGCAACCCGCCAATAGAGCGGCGAGCGACAAATGCAGCATTCTCATCTGAATTACTCCTCAGCCTGCCTCTTGGCGGATAGTCCCCGCACGAACTAGGCGAGAATAAGGTGGGCGGGAACAACATCTGAATAGACAACCACGCTGTGTCAATTTTCTTGATGCAAGTCGTCGCAGGTGGAGGCTTTGATTGCCGCAGACCAATCGTGGCATTACGCCAATGCGGCGGGAGGCAACTTCCACTCGGCAAGATTGGCAGCGAACCGTCAGCGCTTACGGTGAGCGGCTCGCTCTCAACGCCGCAGCTGTGAGAGAATGGTGGGATCGGTGATCTTGTCGTCGGCAGCCAGCATGAATGCCTTACTCAAGATGATGGAGAGCAGTGTGTCGCCCGCAAATGGCAGGTGGACATCTGCGCTTTTGTCCTTCGACCTAGCGCCACGCACAATACAGAGATAGCGATTGTCCGGCATGATTTGGATATTGCTGGAGCCCAAGTGGATTTTATAGCTGAATAGGTTGCCGCAGACGTCCACGTATTTCTCGCCAATCGTCAAACGGTCGGCGATGGCGAGTTTCGGTGCCAGGCCCGACAACAGATCGCGCCGCGTTTTGGCGGTTTCGCTGAGGTCGCCAAACGCCACGTCTCGCCAATAGCCGCCGTAGCGGCCTTCCGGTCCACCGTCTATCCACTCCGGATCATTGGCGACGCTGGCAACGGCGACGAACATGTCGACGTCGCGCATGAGTTCCGAAAAGACGATTGGCGGGACCTCATGGAGCGCTAGCCGGTTGCCATCACCACGCACGAACCGCACCTGATCGGTTGAGAGGTGCAGAGGTATGCCGGCCTCGCTCATCTCATCGCTGTCGACCGGATCGACGTGGTATTCGATCGCTAGATCACGTTGCGGCAGTTGTCGGGTCGGAACGTTCCAACTGTCCCAACTACCCTGAAACTCATAACGCCACCCACGCGCTTGGCATAACGCTCGAAATTGGTATTGGCGAAGAATATGGGCAGCGAAGCGGTTAGAATAGATCTCCGTCGCTCGCTCGGCATCGGTCAGCACATAAATTTCGCGATGCGCTTGCTTAATCGGCTGCGTCTCGCCGCGATCGACGATGGCTCTGCGCCAGGCGAGCACTTCGTCGGGAGTTGAATTGAGCGGGTGCCAGAGTCGCACGACGCTTGCGTCGCGCACATCGACGATTTCTCCGGCAACCGAAACCAAGCGCCCATCTCGAGGCATGACCGAGCAAGTTTCGCCATTGGATTTGATTTGCCAGATCAGCACCTCTGCCATCGGACGTCGCAGTGGATGCCGCAAGAAGAGCCGCATCCACGTCTGCAAGGGCCAACAGCGATCCTCCAGCCAAGAGGCTTCGAGCCGGACGGTGAGGGATGTCCGCGCCGCATTGATGTCCTTCACCCGCTGCCGGAGCGCCGCAAACTCCGCTTTATGGTCCTTTCTCACCGAAGCCGGAACCGTCTTGCGCGTCTTTCCGTCGGCGCCAAACCAGGAAAGCACCGCGCCGTCGCCGGCAAGGAACATTTCGGCGCGCGCATCTCCAAGATTAACTTTGGTCCGTCCCTCGAGCGTGAGCCCGAAATCGGGCAGTGCCTCATCTTCCAAATCAGCAAGCGACTTACCCGCCGTCTCTGCCGCCTGCATCAGCTTTTTTGTGATTAGTTCGCGAGCCGATGGATACTTTATCTTCGTCTTCAGGCGCACCAACTCGGCCACGCCTGGCTCCGGTGGGCTCATCGACGCAAGCGTCAAAAAGCACGCGTTTCCGAGTTTGACCGAGCGTGGCCCCATATCGGGAACTTTTCGAAAACAGACCTCCGCGAAGTGTCCAATCGGCAGCGCAACGTTGTTCGCATCCAAATGGACTGATGCCCAAATCAAGCCCTTCAAAATATCAAAGCTCGCGTCCGGTTGGCTCGGGTCGGGTTGACAGCTGGCAAGCCACTCCACGAGTCGTCTCGCCACATTGTCTCGTCCGATCGTCTCGATCGCCGGCTTGATATCGACAAGCCACTTCTTGCTCGGCTTGGATTTTTCTCCCGATGTGGCGCCAACGCGCATCAGCGCCCGCCAGGGCGCCTGATCCGCAGCCGGCAGGCCTTCTAACTGACTGATGGCAGTCTCGATCCACGGGCCGGTCGGAAATTCAGGTGCATCAGCGGACTTCGTCGGATCCAGTATGTTCGCGACGCGAGCCCTAACTTGGCTGTTAAACGGTGTCGACCCTCGGCGATGCTCGATGAACTTGACCCTGGCCAACAGCGCCTGAAGTGCCGCCTTGAGCCGTCCGTGAGGAGGCGCCCCACCGCACAACCGCTCCACCGAGCCAAGTATGGACTTAACCGGCAGGCCGTACTCGAGCTCCGAATGCTTGGCGATCTGGAAAACCAGTAACGCGAGTTGCTCCTCGCTATAGGGCAGATTTTTCCGGAGCAGTTGGACGGCAATTGCGGTTTCGGTCAGATGCTTGATGCCCCATCTGTCGCCAGGAGCTGATTTGTGCAACGCCGCGACCAGTGCGGCTTCGATCTGAATGTTTTCCGGGCTCTGTTTGAGATGCCTCCATGCCGACAGTTCGCTCAAGCGCACACTGCTTGCAAATTCCGGAAATGTCTGCTCGGCCTCGTCGCATACGGCCCTGACCGCCGCCAATCCCTCCGCCGACGGTGACCATGGTCTTAGCGCAAGCTTCAGGGAGCTCTTGAGCTGCTTGAGAAAACCGCTCATCCCCCAATCAGCGGCGTCAATCGCAGGAATACGACCTCACTATCAGGCGTTACCGTGATCTCCTTGTCGAGATCCTCGATTTGGCGATCGTCGATGAGCATGATGACGCGATTGCTGGTCAAGGCCTTCAGCGCCCTGTCGCATTCCTCGGTTTCGTCGAAGCGGATCGATTTTGCGGACTTGCGCGGCTTTCTCGGCGGATTCAACACGGCTTCCACGGCGTTGGCATCGAACGAAATGAGGAACGAGCGCGTCCGTTCGTGTGCCGCATGGGCCTTCGACGATTTGGCATTTGCAAGCGCAACTTCGACCTGCACCCGGCGGCGAACCAGTTCTCGCCCTGTAATCCGCTCAGACGCGAGACGCAGCTCGAAAGCTTTGGTTCGGCCCTGACCAACGAATTCGTCGACGATCCTTACAACAGCTGCCATTTCCGCCCCCGATTGCTGATAGCGTTCCCGAAGTCATCCAACTCATCAGCAAGCATAATGGCAGATGTCGCCCTAATTTTGGGCATATTTCAGTTTTTGGGAAATTCGCGCTGACGCTTGATCAAGGGCAACCTCGCAGGGCTGCGAATGGCCTCGCGGGCCCTGTTGCGCGGTGTGCTACGCAATGCAGAGATAATCCACGCCAATCACGATCGCCCCATGACGAGGAGATCCAAAAATTCGCAATGTATTGGTTTGGTTCTACTCAGCAGCGATGCGATTGTAATCATCGTGCGATCGAATAATGTCATCTTCACCCAGGTAAGTCCCAAGTTGTACTTCAATAATTTCAAGGGGAACCTTGCCGGGGTTTTCAAGTCTATGCCATTGCGTTGCGACGATATAAACTGACTCATTCTCGCAAACGAGTTTCTCCATGTCTCCGATTGTGACCTTGGCCGTGCCCTTTACGACGACCCAATGTTCCGAGCGGTGATGATGCATTTGCAGCGACAGCTTGGCCCCCGGCTTAACGTGCAGCAGCTTGACCTGAAACCGTGGACCAATGTTGAGCGACTCAAAGAACCCCCAGGGACGGTGGTTACGGACATGCTCAGCATGTTCGACC
>JAUVMS010000436.1 GCA_030600135.1 Hyphomicrobiales bacterium
CGGTCGCACGCTCTGCCGCTAATCGTGCAGTCATGCCTTCGAGCTCTCGGCGAAACTCCATGTAATCCGCAGTTGCTCTCGGATGCGATCCCAAGAGCTGTACGATCGGCTCGCCGACGATTGACCCATAAATGTCGGCGACATAGGTACCGCCACCGCGTCGCGAGACCAGTAGATCGCGATCTTCCAAGTCTTTGATTGCCGCTCTGAGCGTCGGTCGCGACACGTCGAGCAGCTTGGCGAGGTCGCGCTCGCCAGGCAAGCGGTCGCCCGGTCTATAAACGCCAGTAAGTATGAGCTCTTCGAGTTGGCGAGTGACCACCTGCGCGGTGTGTTCTGTCTGGACCCCTCGAAAGACAGCGGTTCTGCTCGTCATTTCAGATGATCTGTGTTTCTCCGGCCTCGTGTGCGCTCTCCCTTCCCCGAAAGATCCGCCACAGCCTCCCTTTGTAGTCTATCGATCCTAAGTCCTATTGCGAGAATTGGTCAAGTTTGTTAACCAATCAACAAATGCGTGGTACGACATGTCCATCGGCAAGATCAAGCGGAAGTCATCTTTGTTCTGGGTCAAGATGAAGTGTTTTCCGACGTGTCGGGGTTGACGGTTCGCCCTGCATTGTTCGATGTACCATGCGTAGTCATTTGCCAATAGAACAATTGGGAGGAAGGCAATGAAGAGATTACTAGGAACCGTTGCACTAGCAGCAGCGGTGACAGTCGGGCTTGCGGCGTCGGCTTCGGCTGACAAAGTACGCCTCAAGATGGGCTCGACATTTCCGTCGAAGCTGACACAGCTCGGCTCGCTGGGCAAGAATCTCGAGCAAACCGTCAATTTGATTTCAGGCGGCGACATTCAGATTAAATTCTTTGAGCCTGGTGCGTTGGTGCCCGCGCTCGAACTGTTCGATGCCATCAAGTCCGGCTCGGTCGATGCCGCTTGGTCGACATCGGGATATTGGCAAGGCAAAGAACCGTCATTGGCTCTCTTTTCGGCCGTGCCGTTTGGCCCCAATGCCAGCGAATACGGCGCTTGGCTGTTTTACGGCGGCGGCGAGAAGTTGATGCAGGAAGTCTACGCCAAGCACGGTATTTACTCCATGATTTGCGGCGTCATCGCGCCCGAGGCATCGGGCTGGTTCCGCACCGAGATCAAGTCGCTTGACGAACTCAAGGGCAAGAAGATGCGTTTCTTCGGGCTCGGCGCAAAGGTTATGGAGAAGCTCGGCGTGGACACTCAGTTGATCGCCGGCGCTGATATTTATCCGGCGCTCGAGCGTGGCACCATCGATGCCACTGAGTTTTCACAACCGGCGATCGATCTAGATCTCGGTTTTTACCAAATCGCCAAGCATTACTATTTCCCCGGCTGGCATCAGCAGTCGACCAGCTTCGAACTAATGATCAACATGAAGAAATGGGACGCGATGACGGAGCAACAGCAAGCTCTGTTGCGGACGGCATGTCGCGCCAACTACACACTAGGCATGGCGGAAGGCGAAGCGATCCAAGGTAAGGCGCTTGTCGAGCTGAAATCCAAAGGCGTGATAATCCACCGCTGGCCCGATTCCGAGCTTGCCAAGCTCGAGGCAGCCTGGAAAGAGGTCGCGGCTGAGATCGCTGCCGGTGATGCGTCCTTCAAAACGGCCTGGGAATCGCTCAATAAGTTCCGCGCCGAATACAAGACCTGGAGAGACATCGGCTATCTGGACTGAGCCAGAGACTCGACGCGCGGTGTGCGCCAGGCGCTCAATTTCCTGGCACACACCGTCCGGACTTCCACGAACGTTGCATCACCAAGAGTTGGTCAGTGACCTGTCACTGACCTATTCAAGCGTGCTAGGCTTGCCTTATCGATAAGAGCGCTTGAATTGGCTGAATTTGTTGTGGCGCATTGACAAGACGAACCAAAATGGGGGCGCCTCGACACAAATGAACGGCCTTTTGACGCTCAGCGCAATCATCGACCGCCTCCTTGGCTTTGTTGCGCGCATAGCCGCCTGGGCCGGGTTTTTGCTGGCTTGCCTCATCGTTTACGACGTCATCACGCGATATTTTGGTGTTCCAAAGCCCTTTGGCCTGAATTCGACGAAAATCCAAGAGTTCGAGTATTGGCTTCACACCTTTCTCTTCTCCTTGTTGATCGGCTACGCCTACACGCGCCAAGCTCACGTTCGAATTGATCTCATTCGCGACGGCATCCCAATCAAGGCGAAATATGTACTGGAGATCTTAGGCTGCCTTCTGCTGCTGATCCCGTTCACGTTGATGGCGATCTACTACAGCTTCAACTACGTGCAGGCCTCCTATGAGGAAGGCGAGGTCTCGAAATCCGTCATTGGCCTGTCACACATTTGGATCCTCAAGTCGGCTCTACCCGCACTTTTCATATTGTTGCTGCTCGCGGGCATATCGCAGCTGATCAAATCCATCGCCGGACTGCGCGGTTACCTGCCCGTGGAAAAGGTCGCCGAGACTCTCGGGGGAGACCACTGAGATGGAATTCCAGGAACTCCTTCCGCTTTTCATGTTCTTGGTGTTGGCGATCTTGCTTTTTTCCGGTTATCCGGTTGCCTTCGTGCTCGGCGGTGTCGGTTTCGGGTTTGCGCTGTTGGCCATCGCCATCGATCCTTTCCTTTTCGACTGGCCTCAATTTGGCTCGATCCCCTCACGGGTGTTCGGTGGCATTGCCGAAAACCTTATCCTGACGGCCGTCCCGATGTTCATATTAATGGGCACGATGCTCGAGCGATCAGGCGTTGCGCGCGAATTGCTCAATTGCCTGCAGGTTTTGCTGCGCCGTGTGCCCGGTGGGCTCGCGCTATCGGTTACGCTGATGGGTACGATCATGGCGGCGACGACTGGCATTATCGGTGCTTCTGTCGTCATGATGACGCTTCTTGCGCTGCCAGTTATGATGTCGCGCAGCTACAGTATCCCGTTGGCCACCGGAACGATCGCAGCGTCCGGCACACTCGGAATTTTGATTCCGCCATCGATCATGCTCGTGATCATGGCGGACCTTCTCGCTCGCTCGGTCGGCAATTTGTTCGTTGCCGCGTTCTTCCCCGGTCTCATCCTGTCCGGGCTCTATGTGCTCTACATCGTCGTGCTTTGCACACTTCGACCGGGACTGGCGCCGCGGCCAAAGGATGATTTTGGTCCGGATACGACTGCTGGCGTCGTCAAGATGGTGATAAGCAGCTTCCTGCCGCCGATATTTCTAATCCTCATGGTGCTGGGTTCAATCTTGATGGGTTGGGCGACGCCGACCGAGGCGGCAGGTGTCGGCGCGGCCGGGGCGATCCTGCTGGCATTCGTAAATTTGGTCATCTTGCCGGCGATTGGGGTAGAGCACCACCACTTCGACGAACCTGTTGCGCTTCATGAGGTGATTGACGACGAGTCGACCGGCGGCGGCTTCTTCAGCGAATTGCAGCACTTTGGTCGCGTCTTGAAAGGCGCGGTATTTTCCGCCGGCATGACCAACGCCATGCTCTTTGGCATCTTCATCGGCGCGACAATCTTCTCCTACGTGTTTCGCTCGCTCGGCGGCGA
>JAUVMS010000302.1 GCA_030600135.1 Hyphomicrobiales bacterium
ACAAGGGCATGATGGCACGCGCCAAGCTGGTGCAAGCGAATGTCGTGCCGTACGCGGAAAAGATGTCATGTCTGAAGCCGGAAGGTGAGGTCGCCACGGGCATCCGAGCGATCGAGTCATTCGGCCACACGCCTGGCCACATGGGCTATCACGTGGAAAGTGGCTCGAGCCGCCTGATGCTTTGGGCCGATACCACAAACCACTACGTCGCCTCGCTCCAGCGCCCAGACTGGCACGTCATTTTCGACATGGATAAGGACAAGGCCGTTACCTCGCGCAAGCGCATACTTGACATGGTGGCCGCCGACAAAATTCCAGCCACGGGCTATCACATGCCATTCCCAGCCGTCGGTTTCGTGGAGAAAAAGGACGCTGGATATCGCTGGGTGCCGGCAAGCTATCAGTTGGATCTATAGCGCGCTCTACGCGTTGGACGAACGGGGCGGCAGGATAAGCCGTCCCGCTCGCGCGTTGAGTTGTAGGTGGTCGTCACGGGTATCGACATCGCGCAGCGTTGCGGTCTCAGCCACCTGTACATCGTCAATGTTGCGCATGGTATCGGCCAGCGCATGCGGGCTCGACCAGCGCACCCGCTCGAAAATTCGCAGCACCCGCGGCACACGCTTGAGCCCCACCAGCCAATAACCGCCGTCGCCCGCCGGACCCAGCACCGCCTGATGATTGCCCAAAAGGCGAAACGCGTCCGCGATATGCCAACGGCTCATCTCGGGAATGTCAGTGCCGACAACGATAACCGGGCCAGGGCCGGCGCCATCCATCAGCCGTTGCATGCGCCCACCCAAATTGCCGCCACCTTGCCCGATACGCCCTACATCACCAGGCCAAAATGGCGCCGATCGCGCCCAATCGGGCGTCACCGCCAGTATCGTCTCCCAGCGAGGATCGCTTGCCAGCCGTCGAACGATCTGCTGTGAAGCACGCCGATAAAACGCCGTCGCAGCTACGACACCGATCTCGCGACCGAGCCTCGTTTTGACGCGACCGCTCAGCGGTGCCTTGACCATTATGTAGAGCCGCCTGCGCCATCGCGGCCCTTGGGCCGTAACTTTCCTTGCAGGCATCTCCTCAACCATAGATCCGGATGATGTATTGCGGCGGGACGCGAAGATAATAAAGCACCAGGCAAGCGAAGTTTCGAGCGGACCGCATGACATAGCCGTCACGCTTGAAACGTGCCGCACTCGTCACCGCCTTCGAGCGCAACATCACGATGCGGCCACGACCGAGCCGACGGACGATGTCAACGTCCTCCATCAAAGGCATCTGCCTGTAGCCTCCGACCTCTTCATGCAGGTCTCTCGGCACCAGCAGACCCTGATCGCCGAACGGCAGACGGAAGAAAAGGCAGCGAAGCCCCACCATGTTTTCCAGCATATTCGGCAGGAAACCAACATCGTCGAGCGCAAAGCGAAAAGCCGCCGCCGACGTTGGTCGCGCGCCCGAGTTGACACGTTCGACAAAGGCCGCCGCCTCTCGTTCCCATCCCAGTTCCAAAACCGTATCGGCATGAAGGAACAGCAGCCAATCGCCCTTCGCCGCCCGAGCCCCGGCCGCCAATTGCGTGCCCCGTCCCAATCCTGCCCCGACGAGAGTCGCACCGGACGCCTCGACGATTGCCAGCGTGCGATCACTCGATCCGCCGTCGACCACCACCACGTCACGCACCACGCCCGCGACGATACCGGGCACGAGCGCACTGAGTGTCGCCGCCAGACCAGCCTCGGCATTGAGTGTAGGGATCACGACTGAGATCATCCGGCTGGACTAATCGCAAATCGTCGAGCGAGCAAGGCCGTATGGTAAACCCGCAATTTGTTCTTGTTTTGTTCGCGCACATGAGCTAGCCTTGCGCACTTCAGGGATCAGTCGGGAACTGTTTTTCGTGCAACAGCCGCGTGACATGGCAATGGTTCAGCGCGAGCAGCGCAGGGGGCGGGGCGCGCGCTCCAACCGCTCTGGTCGTTACGAGGCCGAACAGCGCGAGGCCTTCGACGATGGCTGGGAGAGCTTGAGCGAAGTTGAGGCGTTCAAGACCGAGGTGCAGGAGGAGCATGCCCGCACCGCCATCACCACGAACAACTCACCCGACATCAGCTTCGACCAGTCGATCAATCCCTACCGCGGCTGCGAGCACGGTTGCATCTATTGCTACGCCAGGCCGGCCCACTGCTATATGGGGCTCTCGGCCGGCATCGATTTCGAAACCAAGCTGTTTGCCAAGCCCAATGCGCCGGAGCTACTGGAGCGCGAGCTTGCCGATCCCGCCTACGTGCCGAAAACCATCGCGCTCGGCAGCAACACCGACCCCTATCAACCCATTGAAAAGCATTACCGGATCACCCGCGGGATCTTGCAAGTCCTGGCGCGGCATGACCACCCCGTAGGAATCGTCACCAAGTCGGCATCAATTGTCCGCGACATCGACATCCTGGCGGAGATGGCCGCCAAAGGGCTCGCCAAGGTTGCGATTTCCGTCACCACGCTCGACCGGCGCCTGGCGCGCCAGATGGAGCCCCGGGCCAGCACACCGCCCAAAAGGCTCGGTGCCATCGCCGAGCTCAGCGCGGCCGGCATTCCGACCGCCGTCTTGGTGGCGCCAATCATCCCCGCCCTCAACGACAGTGAGATTGAGAAAATCCTCGAAACCGTCGCCGGTTGTGGCGCGCGTGAGGCCGGCTATGTCCTGCTGAGACTACCGCTCGAGATCAAGACATTGTTTCGCGAATGGCTGGAGACCGAGTTTCCCGATCGCGCGGCCCGTGTCATTTCCATCTTGCAATCCATGCACAATGGCAAGGACTATGAGGCCGATTGGGGGATTCGCCAGCGCGGCCGCGGGCCCTATGCGCGGCAGATCGCCATGCGCTTCCGCCTCGCAGCCAAGCGCTTTGGTCTGAACGAGCGGCACGACCGTTTGCGCTGCGATTTGTTTCAACGACCGACCCAACCTGGCGAGCAAATGTCGTTGCTTTGAATTGGATCCGGAGATGACCACGGGAGGCAGAGCATTGGCGCGCTTGAAGAGTGCAGCTTCACCCGACTTCTCGCTTGAGCACGCGGCGCGCGCCTCGTTCGCGGCCCCCATCGCCGGTGTCGACGAGGCCGGCAGGGGCCCCCTGGCTGGCCCAGTCGTTGCCGCCGCCGTGATCCTCGATGAACACCGTTGCCCAGCCGGTGTCAACGACTCCAAGACTTTAAGCGAGGCTCAGAGGGAACAGCTATTCATCGAGTTGCAAGTCTCGGCCATCATAGGCGTCGGCATCGTCGATGTCGCTCAGATCGACCAGCTCAACATCTTGCAGGCCACGCTCTTGGCAATGCGCAAGGCCGTCGCCGCACTCGATGTTACGCCTGCCGTCGCGCTCATCGATGGCAACCGAGCCCCGATCCTGGATTGCCAGATTAGAACAGTGGTCAGGGGAGACGCCCGTTCGCTGACTATCGCCGCCGCCTCCATCATCGCCAAAGTGACCCGTGATCGCACCATGCGTGCCCTTGCTGAGCGACATCCAGGCTACGGCTGGCAACGCAACATGGGCTATGGCACGCCGGAGCACAAAGCCGCCCTCGCAAGCCTCGGCGCAACGCCACACCACAGGCGGTCGTTCGCGCCCGTGCGGGCGGCACTCGGCATTGCCGGAGATCCGAGCCCAACATCTCGAGGAAAGGTCAATACGAAAGGCAGGTAGTCAGACGACTCCAGCCTCGCTAATAGTGGTTACAATGGCGTCAAATGAGTATGTGGAGAGTAGCGTTCCATGGAGTTGCGTGCGCAAACGGGAGTCGAGACCGGGACCAACAAGGTCATTGTCGGTGAATGTGTTGCAGAGCTCGAAAGGCTTGCAAGTGACAGCGTCGATCTGATTTTCGCCGACCCGCCCTACAATCTGCAGCTCGACGGCGAGCTATTGCGACCCAACAACACGCGCGTCGATGGCGTCGATCACGATTGGGACCGGTTTTCGAGCTTTGCCGAATATGACAAGTTCACACGTGCCTGGCTCTCGGCCTGCCGCCGTGTTCTCAAACCGGACGGGTCCATATGGCTCATCGGCTCCTACCACAACATCTTTAGGCTCGGCGTCGCCCTGCAGGATCTAGGGTATTGGGTGCTCAACGATGTCGTTTGGCGCAAGACCAACCCGATGCCGAACTTTCGTGGCCGGCGCTTCACCAACGCCCATGAGACGCTCATCTGGGCCTCGAAATCCCAAGCCTCGAAGTACACCTTCAACTACGATTCCATGAAGGCCCTGAACGACGATTTGCAGATGCGCTCCGACTGGCTGCTGCCGATATGCTCGGGCCCCGAGCGCCTGAAGAACGAGGACGGCCGCAAGGCGCACCCGACGCAAAAGCCCGAAGCCCTGCTCCACCGCATTGTGCTCGCCTCCTCCAAACCGGGCGACGTCGTATTGGACCCTTTTTTCGGCACCGGCACGACCGGCGCTGTCGCCCGTCGTCTCGGCCGCCGCTGGATTGGCATCGAGCTCGACCCCCGTTACGCCGCGGCGGCAAGCAGGCGCATCGAGCGTGTTCGGCCCCTGCCACCGACGGCAATCGAGACCGCTCCGAGCAAGCGTGCCGCCCCCCGTGTGCCCTTTGGCACCATTATCGAGCTCGGCATCTTGGAGCCGGGCGAGGCACTTTATGACTCGCGCCAACGGGTCAAGGCCGAGGTTCGCGCCGACGGAACCCTTGCCTACAACGGCGAGCAGGGTTCGATTCACAAGCTCGGCGCTCACGTGCAGGGCCGCGCCGCGTGCAACGGCTGGACCTATTGGCACTTCAAGACGGATGGTGAGTTGAAGCCGATCGATACGCTGCGCCAGGAGGCGCGCCGCCAGCTCGGGCTTTAAAGCGCGATCATTTCGAATGGACGCGCTTAAGGCCGCGGCCGCAGCCCGGTGTGTACGCCGCGCCCGCGCAGCCATGCGCCACAGTTGCATTTGGCGTGAGCGACAGAAAACGAGATTATGATTCCAATCAAAAAGATCATGGTCTCGGGCT
>JAUVMS010000413.1 GCA_030600135.1 Hyphomicrobiales bacterium
ACGGTTTGCCTACAAAATCTTGTCGGAGACCTTCAACTTCGATACCGACGAAGTGGCGGCCGACCCGGTTCACCTCATGTATGTGCTGGAGCAGGCGATCAAGCGTGAGCAACTGCCTGAAGAGCGCGAAAACACTTATCTGGAGTTCATCAAGGAAGTGCTGGCCCCGAGGTATGCCGAGTTCGTCGGCAACGAGATCCAAAAGGCCTATCTCGAGTCCTATCACAACTACGGCCAGAACCTGTTTGACCGTTATGTCACCTATGCCGATGCATGGATCGAGGACCTAGACTTCAAGGACGCCGACACGGGCCAGCTGATGGACCGCGACGTGCTGGCCGACGAGTTGGCCAAGATCGAAAAACCGGCCGGCATCTCGAATCCGAAGGATTTCCGCTACGAAGTGGTGAAGTTCGCATTGCGAGCGCGGGCCAAAAACAGCGGGCGAAATCCGGAATGGACGTCCTATCAAAAGCTGCGTGATGTCATTGAAAAACGCATGTTCAGCCAGGTCGAGGACCTGTTGCCGGTCATCAGCTTCGGTGCCAAGAAGGACCGAGATGCCGAGCAAAAGCATGGTGAGTTTGTCGCTCGCATGGTGGCCCGGAAATACACCGAACGTCAGGTTCGCCGTTTGGTCGAGTGGTACATGCGGGTGAGCAAATCGAGCTAGGGCGGTAGCCATGCATATTGTAGACCGCCGCCTAAACCCCAAAGGCAAGAGCCTCGGCAATCGGCAGCGGTTCTTGCGCCGGGCCAAGGCTCATATTCGCGACGCGGTGTCGGATGCTCTCAAGCGTCGCAAGATTTCCGAGGTCGAGGGATCGGAGAACATTTCGATCCGCTCGAAGGATCTCAAGGAGCCCTCGTTCGGTCACGACCGAGAGGTCGGACGGCGCGATTTCGTGCTGCCCGGCAATACCGACTACCGACCCGGCGACCAAATCTTGAAACCGCCGTTGTCGAGCGGTGACGGCGGCTCGGACGGCAGCCCCGATGGTGAAGGTGACGACGCTTTCGTCTTCACGCTCACCAAGGAGGAGTTTCTCGAGGTCTTTTTTGAGGATCTCGAACTGCCGAACATGGCCAAGCAAAAGCTCAAGAAGACGGCCTCGCCGATCAGGACGCGTGCCGGCTACTCTGTCGACGGGCCGCCAGCAAAACTCAACAAGGTGCAGACGATGCGCAAGAGCTTGGCTCGGCGCATCGCGTTGGCGCGGCCCAAGCAGGCCGAACTCGACGAGCTGCGGGCCGAGCTCGAGGTGGCGGAGGAAGCCGGTGAGGACAAACGCGTCGCCAAGCTGAAAACAGAACTCGAGTCGCGGCTAACGCGGATGCGGGCGATTGCCTTTATCGACCCGATCGACATTCGTTACAATCGCCATGAACGCCTGCCGACGCCGACGGCGCAGGCCGTCATGTTCTGCCTGATGGATGCCTCGGCGTCCATGACAGAGCAGCTCAAGGATCTCGCCAAGCGGTTTTTCATGCTGCTGCACGTGTTCCTGACACGCCACTACCGCGAAGTCGATGTGGTGTTCATCCGACACACGAGTTCTGCCGCGGAGGTCGATGAGGAGGCCTTCTTTCACGGCCGGGCGACCGGTGGCACCGTGGTTTCCAGTGCGCTCGAGGAGATGCTCAAGATCGTGCGCGAGCGTTATCCAGTGGACGATTGGAACATCTACGCGGCACAAGCCTCCGACGGGCACAACTTCCGGGACGACATGGACGCCTGTCTCAAATTGCTGGACAAGGATATTTTGCCGCTCTGCCAGTACTACGCCTATATCGAGGTTGGCGACGAGGCCTATTCAACAGGTGCGTCGAACAGTCTGGTCTGGGCCGGATACGAGCGCTTGCTCGACTTACATTCTCACTTCGCGCTGCGACAGGTCTTCGAGCCGGGAGACATATTTCCGGTATTTCACGACTTATTCGCGGCCTCTGGTCGGTCGGGCTGAGGGAGGCACGCGTGGGCAAAGCAGGGAAATCACTCAAGCCGCTCTACGAGGGTAGTGAGTGGACTTTCGAGGACGTTCAGCGGGTCTATGACGCCATTGCCGAGGTCGGATACGGCGAACTGGGACTCGACATCTACACAAATCAGATCGAGGTCATAACCGCGGAGCAAATGCTCGATGCCTATGCCTCGATCGGCTTGCCCTTGATGTATCGACATTGGTCGTTCGGCAAGCGATTTGCTCGTGAAGAGCTGCTTTATCGCAAGGGTGTTCAAGCGCTCGCTTATGAACTGGTGATCAACTCAAACCCATCAGTCTGCTACATCATGGAAGAAAATACCATGACCATGCAGGCGTTGGTGCTGGCTCACGCGGCATTCGGGCACAATCATTTTTTTAAGAACAATTATTTGTTCCAGCAGTGGACGGATGCCGACACGGTGCTGGACTATATGGCCTATGCCAAGCGGTTCATTGCTGATTGCGAAGAGCGGCATGGTCTTGATGCCGTCGAAACGGTGCTCGACGCGGCACATGCACTGATGCGCAATGGCGTCAGCCGGTATGCGCCATCGCGAACCCAGCGGGCCAAGGATGTGAAGGCCAAGGCGCGCAAGCGTCGCGAGTACGAAGAAGCAACCTTCAATGATTTGTGGCGCACGGTGCCTGGTGAAACGCAAAAGGGGAGAAGAAAGAAGCGCGACGCAGAGATGCTGGATCGTGCCGCACTTGGCATTCCGGAAGAGAATTTGCTTCTATTTCTCGAGCGATATGCGCCAAAGCTCGAGGATTGGCAGCGTGAGTTGATACGCATTGTTCGCAACACCGCGCAGTATTTCTATCCTCAACGCCAGACCAAGGTGATGAACGAGGGCTGCGCAACATTCGTTCATTACGAGATTATGAACCGGCTCTACGACAAAGGGCAGATCACCGAAGGGGCAATGCTCGAATTTCTGCACATGCATTCGGCCGTCATCGCGCAGCCGGGATTCGAGGAGCGGCGGTTTTCGGGTCTCAATCCCTATGCGCTCGGATTTGCCATGATGCGTGATATCCAGCAAATCTGCGAGAAGCCAACGGCGGAAGATAAAGAGTGGTTCCCGGAGATTGCGGGAACGGCTGATCCGCTGGAGACGCTGCGGTCGGCTTGGTCGGACTTCCGTGACGAGAGCTTTATCTTGCAGTATTTGAGCCCGCGCCTCATTCGCAACTTACGCATGTTTTCGATTTCCGACGATACGGACGACCCGTTCATGTTCGTCACGGCGATCCATAAGGAAGATGGCTACATTGCAATTCGCGACAAGCTCGCGCGGCAGTACGATTTGGCCCATCAAGATCCGGACATCCAGGTTACCGATGCCAACCTCAAGGGCAATCGGCGGCTCGTTTTGACCCACCGGGCGCGTGACGGCCAGCTGCTCGAAAAGGAAGAGTGCAACCGCACGCTTCGCCATGTTGCCCAGCTGTGGGGCTACCGTGTTCGCCTGATCGAGGTGGATGTCGAGACCGATCGCTCGCTCAACGAGTACGACGCCTTGCCGATGCCGTAAGGCGCTGTTCGGCCTCTGTGGTCCGATTTGCCAGCCCCGGTCGATTGGCGCCGAGGCCATTGGGAGTGGGCGAATTTTGACGCGGAATGGGTTTGATCAGCAACTCCTGGCGGACCTGACGCCAACACCATTGATACAAGCTCAAACAACGGCTTTCTGACAGGTGCGCCTGATGTGCGCGGCATCATGAAGGGTGCCCCGCTCTGCAGC
>JAUVMS010000089.1 GCA_030600135.1 Hyphomicrobiales bacterium
CCTATCCCTGAGGACGGCCATGTTGTTTGCGGTTCGTTCGATGGTCGCCGCCGGTCTGGTCCTGGCAACGGTTGTGCCCGCGCTCAGCGCCGAGGAAGGACGCGAGCAGTGCGAGGCCCGCTTTGCCCGCGAGGCCGAGCTGTCGGGCTACATTCCCGTCCGTGGCGACAAACCGGTGCCGCAGACGTCGGTCCTCGATAAGGCCGGTAAGCCGGTCAGCATCGCGGATTTTCGCGGTCGTGGCGTGGTGATGAATTTTTGGGCGACGTGGTGCGCGCCCTGCGTCAAGGAAATGCCGTCGCTCGACCGCCTCGAGGCCAAGCTCGAGAACGACGGCATCGAGGTTCTGGCCATCAACGAGGACGACCGCGATTTTGAGCTTGTCGCGCGCTACTATCGCAAGCTGGGCCTCGAGCACCTCGCCATGCTGGTCGACCGCGGCAAGGTGCTGATGCGGGCCACCAAAGTGTTCAGCCTGCCCACCACGCTGCTGATCGACGGCGAGGGCGACGAGGTGGCCGGCGTGCTCGGCCCGGCCGAGTGGGACGACGAGAGGATCGTGGCGTTCTTGCGCCGGTGTTTGGGGTGATTGGGGGGTGAGTGGTGTGGATTGGGCTGTGGGGGACTTCAGCGGCTTACGGTTTGAGCTATGGGCGGTAATACACGGTAGTGTTTGTGAAATGTTCGTGAACGACCAATTCGGCCCAGAGCCAACGTTCGGTGCGATGCACTCCCCTCACGACTAGCCAGCTCGCAACCAGTCGTTTTGTTTGTGAGCCCTCCCCAAGATTGATGCGCTGGTCCACAAATCGCTTGTAAACCCTGGATCTGGGACTAAGTCTGCTTAGCTATTGAGGCCTGCATCGCGACAAAAAGGGATTGAACCATGAAAATGCCACCACCGGTCATTGCCCTAATTGCCGTGATAACATTATTCATTGTGCACTGGATGTTACCATTCTTGTCGATCCGCATTCCGGGCCAGTCGATACTGGGAGGCTTGTTGATTCTCGCTGGTATTGCCGTCGCCGTGGTCGCCGTTCGCGGATTCTTTCAAGCGGAGACAACCATTAGACCAGACGAAGTCGACAAAGCGTCAACGTTGGTGACAAGCGGGCTTTATCGTTTCACTCGCAATCCCATGTATCTTGGATTGGCACTACTCATTGCTGGTATCGGCTTGGGCTTGGGAACGATGTTCGTTCCTATCGTTCTTGCTGTTTTTGTTTGGGTCATCACCACCAAGCAAATTATCCCCGAGGAACGTGCATTGGAAAACATTTTTGGTCAGGATTATGTCAGTTACAAAAATGACGTTCGCCGCTGGATTTAGATCTTAACCGGACTCACAGATGGTCGCTCGAAACGCAATCGTCCCAATTAGGTGGAAATGACCGCTCGGGATCAAGAGCTGTAACACATCACAACCAACGCTTTCCTCTGCCCCGAATTGTAGCGCTCGCAGAACCCGTTACGTCCTACCCAGAAGTGTAACATGTAGGATGTTTGGTCATTCCCGCAGCTTGGTCATTCCAAACCTTCGACGCTGACTTTCGGCCACGTAAGAGGCCAGTTCTTGCTGTGCATTCGAGCCAGATACTGATCAAATTTTTCACGTCCTCGGGCTGTAGGTTTACCCATCATTCCAACGAGGTCAGATAAGCCATGAGGTGCGATTACCGTGATGTTTTCGTCAGAGTCGAGTCGCGCTGCGACACAAGTCGGCGTTTCCAACCAGAATGAGATTGCATCTGTGGTGGAAGAATATGGTCGATCGGAATTTCGAAGATGCATCCTCGCTTGATTTCGAACTGACCAAGGTCTGTGTGGAAAAGCAGACACAAGTGTAGTTTCTATCTCCGCTTCTCGCTTTGGGGAAGGATCGGCTCGGTCGAAGAACAAGACATCGACATCCGCCAATGGGGTCATGGTGTCAAATCCGTGTAGCTGATCCCAAACGGCGTTCCGCACAAAGCCTGCACCAATTGCCCAGTCGAGCAGACCGAGACCTCTGACCACTTGAAGGGTCCGCATGTGCCATAAACTATTGAGCAGCGTGTCTTTGACCAGCTTGAATTGAGCTTCTTCGTTCACGCAGATTTTGTCCTATGGCAATGTCAGCGGTTCCAGTTCAAACATACACATGGAGCTGTTGAAACTGCACCAAATGTTGCACTCTCCCCATTTTGTAACATTTCCTGCACCCTTAAAGGTCCGGAAGGGGTCTTGGCCGTTCTCTAGTTCCGGGTTTGGAGTCAAGTTCTCGGTTTTTGTTGTTGGAGGTCTGCGGCTTGGGTAACGTGACCGAGATGCCATAATCTTCGCAGGCTAAAATCTCCTCACTGCTGAAGCAGCCCCCCTCCCCGGCCCTTCAAATCTCAGGGCGGTGGGTGGCGGCGGTGAACCATGGCTCGACCGCCTCGAGGGCGGCGGCGGCTTGGAAGGCGTCGGCGTCGCAGTAGGTGCGGGCGACCAGCTGAATGCCGGTCGGGACACCATTGCCGGCCCGGCCCGATGGCATGGAGATCACCGGACAGCGGCTCATGGTGTTGAACGGCGTGGTCATCACCCAACCGAGAATATTGTCGACCACTTTGCCGTTGATCTCGATCGTGTCGGTGGACAAATCGAAGTCGGCCTTGATGGCGGCGAGCGAATTGGTCGGGCAGACGAACAAATTATTCTCCTCGAGGATCGGTCCGAGTGTGGCATACATTTCACCAGCCACTTCCATGGATCTGAGAAATAGCTCGGACGAGGAATTCATCGCCTGTTCCGAAATGTGGCGCGCGTAGGTCGTCATCTTGTCGCCATGCTCTTGGAAACTGCGACGGATAAAGGCGCCGAAGAAATTGCGAAAGGTGATCGAGGCCGGCCTGAAGTGTCGCCTCGCTCCAACCGAGATCAACCTCCTCGACCGTCGCGCCGAGCGATCTAAAGACATCGAGCGTGGCATGAAGATTGGCTAACACATCCTTGTCGACCTCGAATGAACCAAGGTCGTTCGAATAGGCGATCTTCCAATCGTCAATGGGCTCATAAGTTGACGGCAGCTCGAGCTTCGGCCTGAGGGAGGCAATATCGTTTGGGTGTGGGCCGCACATCACGTTTTGCAACAGAATGGCGTCCTACACATGACGCGCCAGAGGCCCCGAATGGCAGTAGTAGTCGAGATTGAGCGGCGTATCCTCGGGGTTGCGGCCATAGGGGGGGGTTGTAACGACAAGGCCACAGGTGGAAGCGGGAATGCGGATTGAGCCACCGATGTCGGAGCCGGTTGCAAGTGTCGAGGTGCCGGCCGCCAAGGATGCACTCGAACCACCAGACGAGCCGCCGGAGGTAAATTCCGGGTTCCACGGGTTGCGTGTCACCCCCCACAGCCTGGAGTGCGTGAAACCGGCGCAGGAAAATTCCGGCGTCGCCGTGCGGGCATGGACGATGGCGCCAGCGTCCAACACCCGTTGGTTGACAGGCGAAGTGAAGTCGGGAACGAAATCCTTCATCAAAAGCGAGCCATTGGAGGTGGGCAAGCCCTTGATGTAGCCTTCGTCCTTGACGGCAACAGGCAGCCCTTCGAGTGCCCCAAGCTGGCCGTCCCCTTTGGCATACTTGGCCTCGGCGGCTCTTGCCTGAGCCATGGCCTCGTCAAAGTAGGTATATGTGAATGCATTGATCGTCGGCTCGACAGCCTCGGCGCGCTCGATAACGGCCCGCATCAATTCGACTGGAGACAATTTTTTGTCTCTAAAGCTCCGCAACGCCTCGACAGCTGACAAATAGCAAAGTTCATTGTCGCTCATGTCTCCCCCCATTTGCTCTAGGTCGGCTTCACCCGCCAGCCGTTAGCTCGGCGCGGATCGTGTGGAGCACCCGCAACGTCGCGGCGGACCGAGCGTCACTTAGGAATTCGGGCCATGTAGAGAACTTTACCGCCAAAAACTCCATGTCGGGAGCAATGTAAATCATTTGCCCAAAAACACCTAACGCCATATAGGTTCGGCTGCGCGTGTTTTCGATCCAAAACTTGTTGTGGTAGGCGCCGTCTGGCAGCACTTCCGACTTGGCATCGCCGAAGGCTGCATGGTCACCGTACGGGCAATCCGCGATCCAGCTGGCAGGAACGATTTGGCGGTCGTTGAATTTTCCCCCATCGAGGTGCATGAGGCCAAAGCGGGCATAGTCGCGAAGCGTTGCGTTCATGCCGCCATCGGCGAGAGCATAGCCTGCTGGATCGACCGTGAAATAGGCATCCTCCTCGGCGCCGAGGGGCTGCCAGAGCTCCTCGGACACGAGCGTGGCGAGGCGTTTGCCAGTCGCACGCTCCATGCAGAATGCGAGGACATCGGTTTCCACCGAGCGATATTCGAAATTGCCGCCATGGGGCCGCGCTTGTTTTAGCTGGAGGATACACTCGAAGACATTGCCAGGATCACTTGGCGCGCGTAGCGGGTGCCACCCTGAGGCTCGGTCGAGCATACCGACCTCGCTATCGGGGTCGGTGTAGACTTCCTCGAATTTCACGCCGCTGCGCATGTCGAGGCACTGCTGCACCGTAGCGCCGTTGTAACCGCACGTAGCAAACTCGGGCACGTAGGCTTCGACCGGGGCATCAGGATCGATCAGACCCCGACCCATGAGAACGCCGGCCAAGGTCGCCGTAATGGATTTCGAGACCGATTGCGCGAGATGAGGAACGTGGGGCGTCATGCCGTTCAGATAACGCTCGTAGATGATCGCGCCACGGTGGGCAACGAGAAATCCGTCGGTAAAGGATTCCTCGAGAAATGAAGCAAGCGTGACAGGCTGGGCGTCGCCAGTTTGGAGGCTCAGGCCATCCAGGTCCTGAGGCGCTTCATGCAAGGTGGAGGCTGGGCCAGGTCCGCACCAGACAGTTGCCGTGGGAAGTATCTCGCGAACGTGTTGAAACGACCAGCGGTTGAACGGCGGGCTGTCCCAATTCTTTTTGGTGACCCGTTGCGCGGGCGGCGGCGGGCTGCCGTGCATGATCGACCGCGGATCATTGCATATGTCGGATGTGGGCATGAACGACCCGCTCGAATGGAATGGTGGGCGGAGGAGAAAGGCCCGAGCCGCAGCCAGGCTTTCCTCGTCGACGGCGACTTCTACTTCTGAAGCTCCGTCCAGATTTTCGTGTAGATCTTGTTCACCTCTGGCGGGCAGGCCAGAACGAACTGCCCCTTGTCTACAAACTCGGCAGGGATATTCACTTCCGGTGAGGTTTTCATGTCTTCCGGCATGAATTTTTCAGAACCGTCGATACCATTGGCATAGCGGGCAAATGCGGAGACCAACGCCGCGTTCTCCGGGTCCATGACGAAGTTCTGGAAGAGCTTGGCGTTCTCGACATTCTTGGCGTCTTTCAGGACGGCAACACTGTCCATCCAGAGAACATACCCTTCCTTCGGGTAGCCGTATGCGATTGTAGGGTTCTGTAGGCGCATGCGGAATGTGGATCCATTCCAGTTGACGCCTGCATAAAGGTCCTCCTTGGCAAACTTCTCGAGGTTGCCATAGTCCATGCCGAGCCAGTGCTTTTTGGCAGCGACCAGGCCGTCACGCACCTTTCTGAGGATCGCCTTGTCGCCCGTGCAAATTTTGCCGCCGTAATACATGACCGCGAGGCCTATCACGTCGCCCATCTCGGGCACTACGTTGATCTTGCCCTTGAGCTCGTCCGGGGGGTCCATGAAAATGGCGGACGTATTGATGTCGCCCTTGTAGTACTTGGTGTTGACGACGACGCCAGTCGAGCCCCACTGCCATGGTATGGAGTAGTGCCGGCCCGGATCCCATTCGACGTCGCGCCAACGTTTGTTGACGTTCTTGAAATTCTCCATCTGGTCGGGACGGGTCTTAAGAAGCAGGTTCTCAGCAATCCAAATCGGAACGAAGCTTGCCGATGGCACGACGATATCGAAACCATGACCGCCTGCCTTGACCTTTGCGAGCGCGGTATCGTTTGAGTCGTAGTCAGTAATCGTGACCTTGACCTTGTGCTCTTTCTGGAACTTCTCGATCAGCTTGGGGTTGGTGTAGTTGCCCCAGTTGTAGATATTGAGCTCACCTTCGGCTCTGGCGTTGCCGGCACTCGCTAGCACGGCCAGAACTGCAAACCCTGATAATAGTTTGTTCTTCATATTGGTCCTCCATTTCCTTCCCTAGATCGGTTGATACTGCAAATTAACGCCCCTTCCTGTTGAGCATGAAGAAGAACGTTACGAGTACGACGCCTGCGGCAAGCAACACTGTTGAGATCGCGTTGACTTCGGGCGTTACAGTCCGGCGGAGCTGGCCGAGCATGTATGTGGGCAATGTGTAGGCAGTTGGGATGCCAAATACTAAGGTCGATAGCGTCGTTAGCATCGAAAATTTGAGCGATCCGATATTATCAATCCATGATAGCTTCATTATACCATACATACATAAGAATATATCGGATTTACTTCTAAATACGTTGGGTGAAGCTATTGAAGTCATAATGAAACAAACAACAAACTTGAAATGTTCTGGGACGAAACCCGCAAAAGAGAACACCGAGAGATCAACCAGATACGCACAACAATGGAACAAATTCAAAGGTAGCTGCAAGATCTGCCTTGCTTCCAGGGGCTTGAGGTCTCCGGACCCGTCGGTGAGCAAGTACTCACCTTATCCGAGCGATAAGATTTAGTTGCGATTGCTGTCGTACAGCGACGTTTTGATTTTGGGCGGCCCGTCGCCGACAATCTCGACAAAATTCGAGGTCAGATCGAGTTAACGATGGTGCGCTTTCCCTGGGTACGAATGATCGTTTTCGGCGCTGCCATCTGAATGCTGGCAACGGCGAACGTGGTCATCGTCACGTCTCCTTATCGAGTGGATTAATGCACGCAGCCGCACGCAAGTCGTTCGCTGTGCCGACGAGGTCTGGCAGCTCATCGCGGCAGCTTGGGAGCACGCGATCACAGCGCGGTGCGAAGGGACATCCGGGTGGGCGATCGATCGGGCTCGGCACCTCACCTTTGATCGGCCGAAGTCGATTTCGCAGCCTCGGATCTGTTGACGGGATCGATTGGATGAGGGCTTGTGTATAGGGATGGCGCGGATTGGAAAAAACCTCATGCACTGGCCCGGTTTCCACGATGCGCCCCAAATACATTACGAGAACCCGATTGGCGATGAACTCAACCGTCGCTAGGTTGTGCGAGATGAAGAGGTAGCTCAGGCCATGGCGTTGCTGCAGCTCTTTGAGGAGGTTGAGCACCTGTGCCTGAACCGAAACATCGAGAGCCGAGGTCGGCTCGTCGAGTACCAAAAGGCGTGGCTTGAGGGCTAGTGCACGGGCAATGGCAATCCGCTGCCGTTGGCCGCCCGAAAATTGATGCGGATAGCGGGTGAGGTGCTCAGCCCCCAAGCCGACATCCTCCAGATGCTCCGCGACCCTTTTTGTCAAAGCCCGCCCACGCAACCCAAAGGCCGTTGTCAATGGTTCGCCGACAATCTTCCTGACGGTCATTTTTGGATCGAGCGAGGAGTAAGGATTTTGAAAGACGATGTTAACTTGGCGCCTCAGCCGCCGCTCCTCACGTCCCGAAACCACTGATAAGTCGACGTTATCGAAAACGACACGCCCACCGTCCGGCTGTATCAGCCGCAAGAGGCTAAGCGCCACCGTGCTCTTGCCACAGCCGGATTCACCCACGAGCGCGACCGTCTCTGCCTCACCGATCTCGAAGCTGAGCCCATCGACGGCGATCAAATCGCCGCGACTTGTCGTATAGCACTTGCGAAGTTCTTCAACGGTGAGAAGCGCGTTCATGCCGACACTCCCGCAGCAAGTGCATCACCGTCATCTGAAACGACTCCGAGCGCATGATGGCAAGCAACTTCGCGGCCATCGGAAACCGAGCGCGATATCGGCATCGTGTTGCGGCACACATCGCTTGCCAGTGAACACCTTGGATGAAAAGGACAACCAGAGATCGTCGACCCGGGGCCAGGCACCTGACCCGGGATTTGTGCCAGCATGTCCGCCTGCCGCCCGAGCTCTGGAACTGTCTCCAAAAGAGCTTTGGCATAGGGATGCGCCGGCCCATCGAAAAGCTCATGAACGCCTGCAGTTTCCACAATGTGGCCGGCGTACATGACCGCGACGCGATCGCACAAGGTCGCCACCACGCCGAGGTCATGGGTGATAAAGAGGATTGAGATTCCCTCGCTTTCGGCAAGCTCCCTGAGCAAGCAAAGGATCTGGGCCTGCACGGTGACGTCGAGCGCCGTCGTCGGCTCATCGGCGATCAACAATCTTGGGCGACAGGCAAGCGCCATGGCAATCATAACCCTTTGCAATTGACCGCCCGACATCTGATGGGGATATTTCTGCAGTGCTAATTCAGGATCGGGGAGCTGGACAGATCGCAACGCGTCGATAGCAACGTTTTCAGCACGATCACGATCGTCCATCCGATGGCGCTTGATCGCTTCGCCCATTTGTGCACCGATCGTGAAAAAGGGATTGAGCGCGCTGCTCGGGTTCTGGAAAATTATCGCCGCCCTGCCGCCACGCGTTTCGGCGAGCTCGCGATCCGACCGTCCCACGACCTCTCGGCCATCAAGCTCGATGCTGCCGCAAACTTGTGCTCGACTTCCAACGAGCCCGAGGCAAGCCATGGCGGTTACAGATTTGCCGCTACCGGATTCCCCAACCAACCCCAGCACCTCGCCCGCTGCAATCTCGAGCGAACAATTTCGTACGGCTTGTGCAACCCCTATCAGCTTGGGGAACGCCACTGACAGATCTTGCACGCGAAGAAGCGGACGCATCACTCGAACCCGCGCTGTTTTGGGTCAAGCAGATCGCGTAAGCCATCACCTGCCAAATTGACTGAGAGAACCGTGATGAAGATTGCAAGGCCGGGACACGCCGCCGTCCACCAATACTCGAGAAACTTCGATCGCGACAACGCCACCATCAAACCCCATTCGATGGTGGGCGGTTTGGCACCAATGCCGATAAAGCTTAAGGACGCCGCAGCAAGAATGGCGTAACCGAAATCCATCGAGCCTTGCACGATCGCCGGCGTCCAAGAGTTGGGGAACGCGTGTCGCGCGATGATACGAAACGGGTTCACACCTATGGCACGCGCGGCATCAATATAAAGCTCTGTTCGTACCCCCATTACCGATCCACGCATAATGCGCGCGTACCACGGAAACCAAGAAACCGCGAGCGCAAGCATGGCATTGAACAAACCTGCCCCCAACATCGCGGTGATGGCGATCGGCAGCAAGAGCGGCGGAAAGGCCAGGAAGATGTCTGATAATCGCATCAAAATTGTATCGACCCGTCCACCGAAGTAGCCTGCAAGCAGACCAATCGGCACACCGACTAACATCGCCAACGCAACCACCGTGATACCGATCAGCAGCGACGTTCGCGCCCCATAGATAACGC
>JAUVMS010000405.1 GCA_030600135.1 Hyphomicrobiales bacterium
AGGCGGACCCGACCAAGCGCGTCGGCACTTATGTGCCGGCGGAGGATTGGAACAAGCTAATTTCCGAGCCCGACGTCGTAGTCGTCGACGTGCGCAATGACTATGAGGTGGCTATCGGCAGCTTTGCAGGCGCGATCAACCCCAATACGGCGAGCTTCACGCAATTCAAGGATTTTGTCGGCGAACGTCTCAAGCCGAAACGCGACACGCGGATCGCCATGTTTTGCACGGGCGGCATTCGGTGCGAGAAGGCGAGCGCCTATCTGTTGGCGCACGGTATTGAGGAGGTTTATCATCTGAAAGGCGGCATCCTAACCTATCTCGAGGTGGTGCCGGAGGAAGCGAGCCTGTGGCAAGGTGCCTGCTTCGTTTTCGACGAACGGGTCGGCGTCAGTCATGGTCTGGCCGTTTCAGACCACATACTGTGTCGGGCCTGTCGGCGTCCCCTATCGAGCGAAGACTGCGCTCATGGAGATTATATCGAGGGTGCCCAATGCGCCTATTGTCGCGACGACCGCACCGCAGCGCAGAAGGAAAGCGCAGCGGAGCGTCATCGCCAGGTGGCGATCGCCGAGTCGCGCGGCAAAACTCACATTGGCTGTGAGGCCGAGGTGGCGCGGCGGGATGCGGGAGCGAGCGCAAGCGGTGAGAAAGTCTCTCGTCGAGGATAAGTCTGTTGCAGCCGAACACCAGTCTTGGCCCGCCGCAGCAATTTTCATGTTTTGCGCAGGTTCACGGGCAGTGCGTCGAGACCGCGCAGACCCAACGCCGGAAGCCATTTGACGTTCTCGGCCGGCACGGCGAGTTCGAGTTCTGGAAATCTCTTGAAGAGACGCTCGAGCGCGATCTGCGCCTCGAGGCGAGCCAACTGCAGGCCGAGACAGAAATGGACGCCGGAGCCGAAGGCGACATGGGGGTTGGGGGTGCGCTCGATGTCGAGGCGCTCCGGGTTCTCGAAGCGCGCGGGATCACAGTTTGCGGCCGCGAGGGCGGCGAGCACATAATCTCCACGGGCAATCTCCTTGCCGCGTATGGTCATCGGTTCGGTCGCATACTTGATGGATGAAAACTCCACGGGCGTGCAATACCGCAAGAGTTCCTCGACAGTCGAGCCGACCAGCGACCAATCCGATTTGAGCTTGGCGAGTTCGGTCGGATGGCGCAACAGCGTGAATGTGCCGCCACCGATGAGGTGGACCGTGGTTTCATGGCCGGCCAACAGCAGCAGAAACACCATGGACAGCAACTCATCCTCGCTGAGGTGGCTGCCGGCCTCCTCTGCTTCGACAAGGCCGCTTATCAAGCCCTCGCGCGGGCTCTCGCGGCAAAGCTCGAACTGACCGCGCAAATAGCGTGAGATCTGCCACATGACAGGCACGGAGAGCAGCAGCCTGAGCACGAGAGGCGTCCGCATCATGGAGCGGACCCAGCGTGTGAACTTGGGGCGGTCCTCTTCCGGCAGGCCCAGCAATTCGGTGATCACCGCAAGCGGCAGGGGGCGAGCATAATCGCGCATGAGATCGACATCCTGGCTTGCCGCCATCTTGTCGAGAAGTTCGTCGGCGATGGCCTCGATGCGGGGGCGCATGCCCATGACGTGGCGCCGCGAAAAGGCCTGCTCGACGAGGCCGCGCAAGCGGCGATGGGCGGGCGCATCGCGACCGAGCATGTTTTCGGTGAGAATGCGAAGGAGGCGCGGCGCCCACCAACCAACGCCAGCCCGGCGGCGGCGGCCGACGTTTTGTGGCTCCTGGACAAATCGCTCGCTGTCCTTGAGGAGCGCCACGACATCATCATAGGGCGACACAATCCAGGCCCGCCCGACCAGCGGTACTTTCATGCGGCAAACCGGCGATTCTGCGTGCATGCGGGCATAGGTCGGAAACGGATTACTCTTGTAGGCCTGCGAGTCCAGTTCGAGGGTAAGGTCATGGCGCGCCATTTCGTGCTCCTCGCGTGCTATGGCATTCGCCTATGATGTAGGCAGTCAATGTGACGGGTTCTCGCCATTATTGGGCACTTCGCTATGGGAGCGCGATGACTAAGCTGGCAAAAATCGTCGTGGCCGGACTTGGTCTGTCGTTCTATTCGCCGGCGGGGAGCCTTGCTTCCGACCTGTCGGAGGCGGTGCGGCTATGGAAGTTTACCTACCAAAAGGAGCTTGCGGCCTATGGGCTTTCCGCCATGGGGGCGAGCGAGCGTCGCGCAACTGCTGCCCGGCTCGACCAGTTGAAGGACGCCTCATTGTTCCGCGACCCGGCCTTTCGGGCCTGCGTCACGGCTGCGGGCCAACTTGCCGACGTTTATCGCCAGGCAGGGGCGGATACCAAGAAGGGTCAGCTCAAAGAGGCGAAGGCGGCCTATGTCATTGGTCGATTGGCATGCCTCGAGACGCTGGGCGCGCGCGCCGGAGACTATCCTCTGGAGTGGCCGGATTAGCTGTCGAGTGTTTGGAATTGGTCGCCAGTCGGTCACCGAAATTGACCTCCATGAGGTTTGGGGTTCCTAGAATCATCACTCTGTGAAATAGTATGTGCAGGTTCAACATCGAAAGGAGGTGATCCAATGTCGAGTGGGTTATTGACGCTGACAGCTCAGCTTGTGCAGGTCAATTCGGCGATGGAGCAGCCTCCGTCGTTCGGGTGATTTGCAGGGACATAAGTCCGGGCTGTTTTGACAGCCAATCTCACGGAGGCCGCCGCTAGGCGGCCTTTTCGCTTGAGGGCGACGAAACCGAAGATGATTGGAACCGGGTTGCGAACTCATGGCGAATGTGGCGCGCCAATTCCAGGCAAACGTCGCTGGCGCCAATTTCCGGCACGTGGAGATTGATATAGAATTTTGGCAAATCGGGTAACCGGTTGCCGGTTGGCAGGATTTGCAGGCCATCCGGCAGGGTGCTCGTCAGCATCACGGCAATAGCCAAATCAGCGGCTACCATGACCAGCATCGGTTCCATATGACCATCGTTGATGAGCAGGCGCCAATCCTGCCCCGAGCGCCTCAGCGCCTCGATTGCGGGTGTGCGAAACGCGCAATCCGCGCAGCCCATCGATAACGGAAGAGGCTGGCGCAAGTAGGCTTCACCACCCTTCGCCCCGGCCCACACCAGTTGATCGGCAAACAGAGCGCCATGGGCACCTTGCGGTGTTATTTCCGTGGTTAACGTCAAGTCAATTTCGCCAGCATTCAGCCGCTCCAGCAAAATCGGCGTGTTTAGCCCAACAAGCGTCACCTGAACGCGTGGCCAGGCCTGTGCGAAGCTCTTCAAGATCGGCGGCACAAAGGTGCCGAGCAGATCGTGCGGCACGCCGAGGCGTACCTCGCCCTCAAACTCCGGCGAGGTCATGAGACCGTAAATCTCGTCGTTCAGCGAGATGATGCGTTGGGCATAGCTCAAAAGCCGCTCGCCGCCGGCGCTCAATGCAATCTGACGCTTGGAACGATCGAACAGCTCCGTGCCGAATAGCTCCTCCAGGCGTTTGATTTGCTGGCTTACCGCGGCCTGGGTCAAGTTCAGTATCCGCCCGGCGCTGGTCATGCCGCCAGTTTCGGCGACCACGACAAAAGCTCGCAAAAGGGTCGTGTCAATGTCTCGATGCATGGAACCACTCATTAGCGTTCGCTATGGATGCCATCATAAACATTCATTTCTATTATTGAAAGGGGGTACCTACGTTCCTGTCTAGCGAATGAGATAAGGAGCAAGATCATGAGCCAACTGGTTGTCGAACAACGCCAGAGCGGATTTGACCGACACGCTAGCGGGCGGGCAATCACCAGTGGTCTATGGCGTCAGAT
>JAUVMS010000117.1 GCA_030600135.1 Hyphomicrobiales bacterium
CGGGCTCCGTGTCTCGCGCCAATTCGGCACGATGTGCACAGCCAGCAACCACAAGCACCGCAAAAAGACACAGGTGCACCCGACGCAACGACATGACTCACAATCCTTTACAAAGAAAACACCTCGTACATGTGCTCACTTTCCCCTAGCTTGGTTAACAAAGCCTAAGTACACGTACTAATTTGCTGCGGTTAAGTGTTTGGTTACGTCGTTCGCGCACTAATTGAGTGGACCAGCGAACAAAACCTTTTGGGTGGCGCGCATGCAATCCAGTCCTCCGCATCACGGCTCAGACGATATTGACATTACATCTCTGTGGCGCGCGGTGATGCGCAACAAATGGAGGCTGGCGGCCGCCGTGTTGTGTGTCGGCGCATTCACCTATTTTGTTCTCGCCACGATGACGCCGAAGTATCTCGCCCAGACACGGATCCTCATCGAGCGCGAGAAATCGTTGGTCGCGCGGCCCAACGCCCAAAAGAACCTGACCGAGGCCGATCGCATCGACAAGGAAGCTGTTGTTAGTCAGGTTCAGGTCCTAAACTCGCGTGACCTCGCAAGCGATGTCGTAACCCGCCTGCAACTCAAGAAGCGGCCAGAACTGAACGCTGCCCTGGTTCAGAAGAACATGATCGGACAGCTTTTAGCGCTCGGCGGAATTGGCGGTGTGGATGCTCGCCTAACTGAAGAAGAGCGCGTGCTTGATGCTTTCGAAGACGGGCTCACTGTGTTTCCCATTCCCAACTCACGGGTTATCGCCGTTGAATTCTTGGCCGCAGATGCCAAACTCGCCGCCGACATCGCCAACAGATTGTCAGACAGCTATCTCGAGTGGCAACACGGTCGTCGGATTAGCGAGAATAAGGACACCAGCATCTGGCTCAGCAAGAAGATTGCTGAGTTGCGCGACGAGGTTGAGGCCGCCGAAGCCGAGCTAGAATCATTCCGTGCCAAATCCGGCCTTGTCAAAGGTCAGAACAACGTCACGCTAAATGCCCAGCAGCTATCGGAGTTGAGCAGCCAGCTCACCCTGGCAAAGGCGCAAAAAAGTGAAGCTGAGGCGCGTGCGAGATCGATCGCCAAAATGTTGGAGCTTGGCACAGTCGACGCGGCGCCCGAGGTCCTCAAGTCGCCACTCATTCAACGCCTCCTGGAACAGCGTGTGGCTGTTCAGCGACAACTCTCTGAACTATCCGCCACCTTGCTGCCGGCCCACCCCCGCATGCGCCAGTTAAACTCTGAGTTGCGAGGTCTGAGAAAGCAAATTCGCGCCGAGGCCCGCAAAGTGGTCAGGGGTCTTAAGAACGAGGCAAAGATTGCCGGTGTGCGCGAGGCATCGCTACGCGAAAGTCTCGAGGAAGCGCGCGCCGACACCGAGCAGCTGAGCGGCAACCAAGCTCACCTCAGTGTCTTGGAGAGGGAAGCCAAGTCAAAACGCGAACTCTACGAGAACTATGTCTCCCAGCATGGCGATACGAGCCGGCGGAGCGATGAGAGTACGCTACCAATTTATGCCCGGATCTTTCAGCGCGCACGCGCCTCCAGTATTCCCACCTTTCCAAAGAAAGGCCCGATCGCGGTTCTCGCCATGGTCGCGACGCTTTTTTTGGGCCTTGCCATCGTGGTTACTCGTCAGCTTTTGACAGGCGCGCGCTCCACCTCGCCAGACTACGCCGCGTCAGCTGACGAGGCGCGACCCTCGCCGGCAGCGACCCAGGCACCGCCAGCCCTCGATCGCGTTGTGCCGGTCCTGACCCAGAGTAAGGCGCGCTCAGAGCGAGGCTCCGCACCGCTCGCGACAGCACCGCGTGCCATGCTCACATCGATCGATATGGTCGCCAAGCGCTTGCAGCAACTTGCTCAATCGACGCCGGGCTATCGCACGCTCCTCGTCAACGCCACTCCGGCCGATCAGTGGAGTGGCGAGGCGTTTGAATTGGCTGAGCACCTGAGCAACGCCGGCAAACGCGTTGTCGTCACCGAGTGGACAGCGCCCACTGAAGTCAAAGTGCATGGTGCCGATTTGAGCCAGCCCAGCGGACTTCTAGATTTGATTGCCGGGACTGCGAATTTTGAGGACGTCGTTCATTGCGCACCAGACAGCTCGGTGAACTTTATTCCTTCTGGCAACGTCGAGGTCGAGATTGATCCGAGCGACGAGGTCGAACGTCTCAATCTGGCATTTGACGCCCTCGACCAGACCTATGATCATGTCTTGATAACGGGTTCGCTGGCAGCTGCGCGCGAATTCCTGATCAAGATCGGCGGCCGGCTCGAGGCATGCATTCTCATTGCCAACGGTTCGATCTCGGAACCGCAGTCCCAAAACCTGCTCGATGAGCTCGCCCGCAGCCTGCCAAAGGGCGAGGTGATGCGCTATGGTCCGAACGCACTGAAGCAGCGTCACGAGGGCGCGGGCAGCGCAGGCACCGCAGGCTCAACAGCCGCGATCTAACCAGCCGCACGAAACCGGCGGTCGATGAGCGCGGAGATTATTCACGCCAGGCCTTGCCGTCGGTCCTGCGTATTGCCCGCCGAAACGCCATGCAAGACGGCCAATCGCGTCCACGCGGGATTGCGAGAATCTGATCACGCTCTATTTGATCGGGATTGAGCCGCCGCCACGCAATTTGCGGCGTAGCGATTTCGCCGACTGGAAGAGTTGTGGGTTGTCTTTGATCATGCGCTTGATGAGGTGCTTTGCTTGCGTTGGTTGAGTCAACGGCCTAACTGTTCTCCTCTGAAACTTGTTTGAGTCTGCGAGCGGTTTGGAGTCAGCCGCCCAGGCAGTTTTGACAGGCCCCTCCCCGCTGCCAAAATCGAACACCTTGCAGCCACGGCGCGAGCGCTCGGCAATCTGTTCGCGAATGAGAATTTGCCCCGGCGACCAACGCCGCATATCCTTGCCCGTCAACGACGCGGTTAGCAGATAGAAGCGATCGTCGTATGTCATGCCGTTGTATGTCGCGATGATTTCATCGTCGATGGTAATTGCATTGTAGGTGACGCAGGGGTCGTCCGCCGTTTTGGCAATCTCGCGATAGAAATTCTCGATTGCGGGATCGGCAAAGACGTTGCTAATGCCTTGGGCCGCAAATTGCTTGGACTTTTGCTCAAGAAAGACATCCAAAATGCGGATGCGTTCAGCTGGAGTGCTGGCTTCAACAACCTCATATTGGCCGAGCTTGCGCTCCTTTCGCGCGAGCGAGCTGCGCGATCGCTTGCCAAACCGTTCATTGTAGAGTGCATCGAAATCGCCGCGCAGTTGCATTTCGTAAGAGCAATCGGCCGATTGCTGACTGGCGAGCAGAGCGAACGGATTGTCGCGCCCGTCCCAAATCATCGGCTGATTGAAGAGATGCACCGCGGCGATATCCGAACGCTCCCGCGCGATCGTTCGAAAGAGATTTTGCAATAATCCGGGTTCGAGTTCTGCAAACACATCACTGCGAACAAATCCAAGATTGTAGTTTGAATGACCTTGTCCGAGCCAACCCAGAACGGTCGTGCCGAACTTGCGGGTCAGTGCGAACGGCAACAGAAATGCTACATTGTCTTGCTGGTCGCGCCCGACGACGAACAATGGCTCCTCGCCCCAGGCTTCGGCCACATTTTCGCACCATGCACTGGTCCAAACGTAGGATTGGTAGAGACAACCGATACCGTGCTGCTCGAGCTCTCGCCAAACATCTGCCAAGGGCTTGTGTTCGCCATGCAAACTCACCGTGAACGGCAGTGCCGCATCCTGCGGTTTCGCGCGCAATAGCGATCGTTGTCCGGAGCCATCGATAGTTCCAGCCGTTTGGCGCAGGCGCAGTGCCGCTGATGAGGTCATTTGGTTCTACTCGTATCGACGTTGGTGAATGTGTTGACGCTTTTGAAATAGTAATCCCGCAGAATTTGCCGGAAACTTACACGAACAAACTTAAAGAGCTGTAAGCTGTGGCTTGAGGCCTCTGCAGCCGCCCTAGCGCAATCGGAATGAGCATCTAGATGAGTCGCCGCTCGACCAAGATCCTCAAAACGGTCTTGGACACGTTATATTACACCAAGGGTTACAAGGCCTTGGCACCGATCACCCAAGGTGTTGGCGCGATTTTCATGCTGCACCAAGTCGACCCGGCACCAATTCAAGATTTCGAACCCAACCGCATTCTGAAGGTTTCACCAGATTTCCTCGAACAGGTGATCGATGGTGTGCTGGAGGCTGGCTACGACGTCATCTCGCTCGACGAGGCCCATTGGCGCCTACAGGAAGGCGAGTTCGAGCGCTCCTTTGTGTGCTTTACGTTTGATGACGGCTATCGCGACAATTGGGAGCACGCCTATCCGATATTCCGGCAATACGATTTGCCATTCGCAATCTACGTGCCGTGCGAATTTGCCGACGGGCGGGGCGATTTGTGGTGGCTCGCACTCGAGCACCTCATTCGCGACAACGATCGTTTCGTGGTCAGAATGCACGGCGAGGACCGGGTTTTTGAATGCGCAACGATCGAGGACAAGGACGCCACTTATCACACCGTATATTGGTGGCTGCGGGGCCTGGACGAAACCGAGGCGCGGGGAATTGTCGCCGATCTCTGTCGCAGTGTCGGTTTCGATCAACAGGCGCTTTGCGAAACGCTCGTGATGGACTGGCAGGAGATCAAAGCCATTGCCAATGATCCCTTGGTCACCATCGGTGGTCACACCAAGGGGCATTTTGCGCTTTCCAGGCTCAGCCTCGCCCAGGCCCGCTTCCAGGTCGAGGAAAACCTTACGCGTCTCGAGCACGAGCTTGGCACGCGGCCCACTCACTTCAGTTTTCCCTACGGCTGCGAGCAGAGCGCCGGTCCACGCGAGTTTGCGCTGTTGCGAGAAATGGGGATGAAGACCGCCGTCACCACCCGAAAGGGTCTCATCTATGCTGAGCACTATCGCCATCTGACAGCATTGCCCCGCGTTTCACTGAACGGCGATTACCAGGACATGCGTTATCTGACGGTGCTATTGAGCGGCGCGCCTTTTGTCGTTTGGAACCGCTTTCGCAAAATCGACGCGGCCTGACTGAACCAGATTTCAATTCGTTCGGACTTGTGGATCTGAGATCTCGTCCGGGTCCGGCCGAGACATCCAGCGTATCAGCAGTCCTGCCGGCGGCACCCAGGCGAGCCCGGCAACCGCATAGTAGAGCAACTGGGCGAGACCGTTTGCGTCTGGCAGGATGCCGACGCCGATCGCCATGGCAACCAACGAATAGATCGCCAAGAACAGCAGTAAACCGATCGTGCCAAAAAACTTTCTGGTGCGCATTCGCAAGTTATCATCTTCCCTTCGAGGATGCGGTTACACGCGCGCATCGGGCGCATTGCAAGGTGCCTCGCCTAAGGCATATGCCAAGCAGTAGGCGGCGACAGCAACTGAGGACCGAATGCTGCACGAGGCGACGACAACAAACAAGACACATCTCCCAAGCGTGGGCGCAATGGGCGTGATCCGTCTCTGGCTCCTTGTCGTCGCCGCGCTCATCTTCATCATGGTGCTGGTGGGCGGCGCCACCAGACTGACCGATTCGGGCCTATCGATCACCGAATGGCTGCCGATCCTCGGCGCGATACCGCCCTTGAGCGAAGCCGATTGGCAGGCGGCGTTCGCCAAATACCAGCAAATCCCCGAGTATGAGCGCGTCAACTTCGGCATGAGCTTGACCGAGTTCAAGTTCATCTATTGGTGGGAATGGGGCCACCGATTGCTCGGGCGCTTGATCGGCATGGCCTTTTTGCTCCCATTTCTCGCACTTTGGCTAACGGGCCGCATTCCCCGCCCACTGATGCCCAAACTCGTTGTAATTTTCATCCTCGGCGGACTTCAAGGGCTGCTCGGCTGGTACATGGTCAAGAGTGGCTTGGTCGACCGCGTCGATGTCAGCCAATACCGCCTCGCCGCACATTTGGGTCTCGCGGTATTGATTTACGGCTATGTTTTGTGGGTCATTTTGGATTTGGGCAGGGCTCGGCCGGAGACCTCCAAGGCGGGCCCGAACTGGCAAGCATACTCCGCTCTCACCCTCGCCGGTCTGATCTATGGTCAGATCATCCTCGGGGCGTTCGTTGCGGGAATGCGCGCGGGCCTCGCTCACAACACCTGGCCCTTGATGGATGGCCAATGGTTGCCTGAGGGTTTGCTGGTCATGACGCCCTGGTGGCGCAACCTGTTCGAAAATGCACTGACCGTGCAATTCGACCACCGCATTCTTGCCTATGTCATCTGCGCATGGGTGGTGGTTCATGGCTGGAGGGTCTGGCGCCTGAGCCAATCCGAAAACCTAGTTCGAGCGAGCGCACTTCTCCTGGCCCTCGCGGCGTATTTTCAAGCCGTGCTCGGCATTTGGACGCTGCTGGCCCACGTGCCCATCGGCCTCGGACTCTTGCATCAGGCGGGCGCCCTCGTTCTATTCTCCGTTGCCATTTGGCATGTCCACGCGGTGCTCAAAGGGCGCCACGCGTTGCCATAGCGGACGCTGGCGGCATCGCCGGCTCAAGGGAACAGCGCCACCTGTTCGAGCCCCAGCGTCTCTGGCAAATCAAACATCAGGTTGAAATTTTGCAACGCCTGACCGGACGATCCCTTGACGAGATTGTCGATCGCGGCAATCACGATGGCCCGTCCCGGAATCCGGTCCTCGAAGACATTGATGAGGCACATGTTTGAGCCGCGGACATGTTGCGTTGACGGATTTGCACCCGGGTCCAGCAACCGCACGAACGGCGACCCTTGGTACGCCTCAGAGATCGCTGAGCGCAGGCCATCGACAGTCCCGCCATCACTGAGGCGAACGTAGCACGTCACCAGCTCGCCACGGCTCATCGGCACCAGATGGGGTGTGAAGTTGATCAGGACGGGACGGCCCGCCGCCTTACTAAGCTCCTGTTCAATCTCCGGCATATGACGGTGCTTGGCGATGCTGTAGGGCGATAGTCCTTCCCCTGCCTCGCAAAAGAGCGTGTTTTGCTTGAGCGCCCGCCCGGCACCGGAAACACCGGATTTGGCGTCTATGATGATGTCCTCGCTCGACATCGTACCGGCCTTGACCAACGGCAGAAGCGCCAACAAGGCGGCGGTCGGGTAACAACCTGGACAAGCCACCAGCCGAGCGCACGCAATCGCTGCGCCGTTGTGTTCCGTAAGGCCATAAGCCGATTCTGCAAGCAGATGCGGTGCGGCATGCTCCAGGCCATACCACTTGGCATAGACCGCTGCATCGTCGAGTCGAAAATCCGCTGATATATCAATAACCTTCACGCTCTCCGGCAATTTGCCGATGACGCTGTTGGCGGCCCCATGAGGCAAGCCGCAGAACACCGCGTCAACAGCGCTGTAGTCGATGTCAACAACCTCCACGAGGTCGGGCAGCCCCAGACCTCCAAGGTGCGCAAAGACCTCTTCGACGCGCTTGCCAGCATGGGTTTTGGCAGCCAGTGCCTTGATGGTGATACGAGGATGGCGGACCGCCAGGCGCACCAAGTCGGCCCCGGTGTAGCCTGAGGCTCCAAGGACGGCGATGTTGATCGGCGGCGCGGCGGTCATCGAACTTTGCTCCTGTTGATCGTATAGAGCGCATTTAGCGGAATTCGCGGTTCGTGTAAAACGCGCCAACAAACTCCTGCAAACCGTTTACGTCGGTCAATTGAGGATTGGAGAAGCCAGGTGGGCTCGAAGTGTATCGCTCTGCTGACCGTGGGGACACGAGGTGACGTTCAGCCGTTTGCAGCGCTTGGATTGGGGCTCAAGTCGGCCGGCTACGAAGTCCTGCTCGCAGCGCCTGCAAATTTCCGGAGCTGGATTGAACGGCTGGGCCTAGCCTACGCCGAGGGCATGGGTGACTTCCGCGATTTCATGGCAGACCCCCGCGTCAAGCAGATCATCGAATCCGGGCCGTTGAGCAACCTTGGTCAAAAATTCAGCCTGGGCCAGGAGTTTTATGAAAAAACAGCCCGCAAGGCGTGCGCAGCCGCCGAGCATGCCGACGCAATCATCTTTCATCCCAAGATGAGCTTTGCCATCGATATTGCCGAAGCTCGTCGCGTGCCGATCATCATGGCGGCGCTCCAGCCGTTTACGTCGACGGGTGCATTTCCGTTTCTCGGTATCACGCGACATAGCCTCGGTGGGGCGCTCAACAAGGCAACCTATGCCATTCTGCGCGCCACCAGGTTGAGCCTCGCGGGAGTGGAAAATAAGTTGCGCGAGGAACTCCTCGATCTCCCACCGGTGTCACGATTTTCCGATCACATGAACCTCAACGGCCAGCTGATCCCCGTGATTTATGGCTTTAGCAAGCACGTCCAGCCGCGCCCACACGATTGGCCTGCGCAGGTCCACATTGCAGGTTATTGGTTTTTGCAAGACCCCAATGCCATCAGTTGGCAACCTAACGACGAGCTTGCGCGCTTTCTGGCATCAGGTAAGCCGCCAATCTACATCGGCTTCGGCTCCATGCCCTTGTCATGTCCGACCAAAGTTGCCGGATTGCTTGTCAAGAGCTTGGAGAAAACCGACTTGCGCGCCGTGATTGCAAGAGGTTGGGGCGGCCTCGGCGAGGCGGACATCCTATCCGACC
>JAUVMS010000176.1 GCA_030600135.1 Hyphomicrobiales bacterium
CCCACATTTGCTCCCACACTCTGCGTCGGCCTCAAATGAACGCCCGTGAACAGAGGCGGCTACAAACGAACTATTATCGATCATTTACAGTATGTTATCCGAACTCTAGTGGATGTCAACAAACATTGATGAACCGTAGCATGGCGGACAATGTATCATCGCTCAGCGTGCCCAACGGATGTGTGCTACGGGCTTTCCAGCGCCCGCAACTGGGCGGCCGGCGCAAGACTTACCGGGCGGGCGTGCAAGATTCGCTTGGCTCGAGGTGGGGCGACGCAATCTCGTCGGCGCAGTGCTTGTGCTCGGACGACCAGGTCGAGCCGCCGGCGCAGCAATTGTGCACACTCTATAGTCGTGAAAATCAACGTGGCCGACGCCTGGCAATTCGCGATGGTCGCGATGTCGAGGTCGAGGGCACGTATCTCGAGCAGAGCGTGTCGTCCGTGGGGCTCGACGATACCTGCCAAGTGACGCTTTCAAATCAGTCTGGTGACAGCATCACGCTGCGGTCTAGTCGTGACCGCTTGGGTCGCAGGTGGCGGCGCTCGACGGTGTCTGCAAGTTGCGCCTGTTCGACCGACACGGGCGGTGGCAATAGCGATGACGGCGACGACGATACAGGCAATGGCGGTGGCGACGATGGCTCAGATTTGGCCGCGTGCGAGCTGTTCGATCGACGCAACTATCGGGGCGACAGCATTAGGGTCGCAGCCGGACAGTCGATGCGTTCGCTAGGAAGCCAAATGAACAACAAGACGTCGTCGCTTACCGTCGCGAACGGCTGTCGGTTGGAGATATTCGAGAATCGCAACTTCAATCGCAATAGCAGCGGATTCCGGGGGACATATCGCAGCGATGTCACAAGGCTTAACAATCGATTGAACGATCAGATTTCTTCAGCACGATGTACGTGCAATCGAGACTTTGGTGGCTCTAGTGATGCGAGGTCCGGCGCAGCGCGGGCGGCGTCCGACAGTAGCGATGGTGCTGCGACAATTGAGGACGACGAGGATACCGACTTTGACGATAGCTCGCGTTCGGGACGCGTGACGACGGATGTCGCGGTCGGGGACGATGGGGACGAGCGGGCCTGCGTTCTTTACGACAAGAGAGGACTGAAAGGCGACAAGCTGACGGTCAAGGAGCAAATGGGCTTTCGTTGGGTAGGCCGTGATTGGGCGGACCGTGCGTCTTCGGCCGATGTGCCCGAGGGATGCAAATTGACGGTCTATTCCGAACGTGAATACGGTGGCGACAGCGGCAAGACTTTCCAGTCCGGTAAGCACACGTGGTTGGGTGCCGATTGGAACAACCTTACGCGCTCCGCCAAATGCCAGTGCTCATCGAACTAGAGCCACATGCATCGCCAAAGCACTGTCGACACGGCCCAGGGCCATCGATTTTTTGTTGCGAGAATTGGGGCAGCTGCTTGCCGAGGCTGGTAGTTCGCCGAGCAATTTGGTGCTCTGAGGTTTCAGGGTGGAGCAATTGGCCGTGCTTGCGTGGACCGAATTCCGTTCGGCGAACAAACCAAGTTAGGAAAAAATGACGGAAATGCGTCAATAGGTGCATCGCCAGACGTTGCGCGTTACCGAGGCCTGTGATAGACGGAGCGCGGCTTCTGAGAGGGGCGCCGAACTCTTAACGTGCACCTCTTTCCTAACCTAACAAGACCATCCCAAGAGCCGGGTTACTCCGCTCATCAGAGCGCGATCCCCACGAGGCCGGAGCGAGAGCGGTTCTTATGTCAAGCAGCGATTCAGTCATTGCAGGCATGCCCGGGCGGTATGCAACGGCACTATTCGAGTTGGCGCAAGAGGCCAAACAGATTGACCAAGTCGAGGGCGATCTGAAATCGTTTCAAAGCATGTTGGACGAGAGCGAAGACTTGGTGCGGCTCGTTCGCAGTCCGGTTTTTTCGGCAGATGACCAGCGCGAAGCTATTGCGGCGATTTTTGAGAAGGCCGGTATTGGTGGCTTGACCGCAAATTTTTTCAAACTTGTCGCGCAAAACCGCCGACTGTTCGCAATTCGCGATATGCTGAAGGCATTTCGTGCGCTGGTTGCCAGGCACCGCGGCGAGGTGACGGCCGACGTGACGTCAGCGGTGGCGCTGAACGACGAGCAATTGAAATCGCTGCAGGACGCGCTTAAAGGCTCAATCGGCAAGGACGTGCAAATTAACACCAGTGTTGATCCGAGCCTATTGGGTGGGCTGGTCGTCAAAGTCGGAAGCCGTATGATCGATTCGTCCCTCAGGACGAAACTCAACAGTCTTAGAGTCGCCATGAAAGAGGTGGGTTGATGGAAATCCGGGCCGCAGAAATCTCCTCGATCCTCAAGGAGCAAATCAAGAACTTCGGCAAGGAGGCAGAAGTCTCCGAAATTGGCCAGGTGCTTTCCGTCGGCGACGGTATTGCACGCGTTTACGGCCTCGACAACGTGCAGGCAGGCGAGTTGGTCGAGTTTCCGAACGCCATTCGCGGCATGGCGCTCAACCTCGAGGTCGACAACGTCGGCATCGTGATATTCGGCGATGACCGGGACATTAAAGAAGGCGATACGGTCAAGCGGACTGGCCCAATCGTCGATACGCTGGTGGGAAAAGGTTTGCTCGGCCGGGTGGTCGACGCGCTCGGCAATCCGATTGATGGCAAGGGACCGATCGAGGCTGACGAGCGGCGGCTGGTGGACGTCAAGGCGCCGGGCATTATTCCACGCAAATCCGTACATGAACCGGTGCAGACGGGCCTCAAGGCAATTGATGCGCTGATCCCGATTGGTCGCGGCCAGCGTGAGCTCATTATTGGTGACCGGCAGACCGGTAAAACGGCGGTAGCGCTCGACACCTTCCTCAATCAAAAAACGATCAATGCCTCGGGCAGCGAGAGCGAGAAACTCTATTGTGTTTATGTGGCGGTGGGCCAGAAGCGATCGACAGTGGCACAATTCATCAAGGTGCTGGAGGATCGCGGCGCGCTCGAATATTCGGTCATTATCGCGGCCACGGCATCCGACCCGGCACCGATGCAATATCTGGCGCCGTTCACGGGTTGCACGATGGGTGAATACTTCCGTGACAATGGCATGCATGCCGTGATCGTTTATGACGATCTCTCGAAGCAGGCCGTTTCCTATCGCCAGATGTCGCTCTTGTTGCGCCGCCCGCCCGGGCGTGAGGCCTATCCAGGCGACGTGTTTTATCTTCATTCGCGGTTGTTGGAGCGAGCGGCGAAGCTCAATGAGGACAATGGTTCGGGATCGCTCACGGCGTTGCCGATCATCGAAACGCAGGCAAACGACGTCTCGGCCTACATTCCGACGAACGTGATCTCCATCACCGACGGGCAGATTTTCCTCGAGACGGATTTGTTCTATCAAGGCATCCGTCCGGCGGTGAACGTCGGTCTGTCGGTTTCGCGGGTCGGCTCTTCGGCGCAGGTCAAGGCCATGAAACAAGTGGCGGGCAAGATCAAGGGAGAGCTGGCGCAGTACCGCGAGATGGCGGCCTTTGCGCAGTTTGGCTCGGACCTCGACGCGGCCACGCAACGGCTATTGGCACGTGGCGAACGGTTGACCGAGCTCTTGAAGCAGCCGCAGTTTTCACCGCTCAAGGTGGAAGAGCAAGTGGTGGTGATCTTTGCCGGAACGCGCGGCTATCTTGATCCGTTGCCGGTATCGGACGTGCAACGCTTCGAGGAGGAGTTGTTGCGGGTTTTGCGAGACAAACACGGCGATATTCTTGGAGAGATCAGGGACAAGAAAGAGCTGACCGCCGACCTCGAGGAACGTCTGACGAGTGCCGTCGACAGTTTCGCTAACGCCTTTGCGGCCTAGCTCGGGACCGTGGTGTACAAATTAACAAAGGCTAAGGGCGGATAGGTCGAGATGGCGAGCCTCAAAGAACTGAGAAATCGGATCGCTTCGGTCAAGGCGACGCAGAAAATCACCAAGGCCATGCAGATGGTGGCGGCCGCCAAATTGCGTCGCGCCCAGGAGGCGGCCGAGTCGGCGCGGCCATATGCGGAACGCATGGATGGCGTGCTGGCTAACCTCAGTTCACGGGTGACCGACCGCAGTGGTGCTTCGCCAATCCTCGTCGGTAGTGGCAAAGACGACGTTCATCTGCTCGTCGTGGCGACCGCCGATCGAGGTCTTTGCGGGGGCTTTAATTCCAATATCGCGAGGTTGGCACGTGAGCACATTCGCCGGCTTCGCGCAGACGGCAAGACGGTCAAGATCCTCTGCGTCGGGCGCAAGGGTGCCGACGTGCTCAAGCGTGAATATGGCGAACTGATCATCGATACCATCGAGCTCAAAGAGGTCAAACAAATCGGCTTCGAGCACGCCGACCAAATCGGGCAGCGCGTGCTGGCCATGTTTGGCGAGGATGCGTTCGATGTTTGCACGCTTTTCTTTTCCGAGTTCAAATCGGTGATGTCGCAAAAGCCGACAGCGATGCAGTTGATCCCAGCCACTTTGCCGGATGAAGAAGACGATGCGCCGGAGGTGAGCGGGGCAACGGCTGCTTACGAGTATGAGCCGGAGGAAAAAGAGATCCTCGATGATCTCTTGCCGCGCAACGTGTCGACGCAGATCTTTCGCGCGCTGCTCGAGAACGCAGCATCGGAGCAGGGTGCGCGAATGTCGGCGATGGACAGTGCGACGCGTAACGCCGGCGATATGATCGATCGGCTGACGCTGGTCTACAACCGGACACGTCAGGCGCAAATTACCAAGGAACTCATCGAGATCATCTCAGGTGCTGAGGCGGTCTAGTCAAGTTAGCTCTGGTCTTTAGATGGATCGTGGGCGAGGAACATTCGAGGACGAGGAAGAAACGATGGCAGAGGCGGTCGGTCAAGTCAGACAGGTGATGGGCGCCGTGGTGGATGTTCAGTTCACCGGACATCTCCCAGCAATCATGAATGCGCTCGAAACGGAGAACCGGGGCCGTCGACTTATCCTGGAGGTGGCTCAGCATCTCGGCGAGAATACCGTCCGGACCGTTGCCATGGATGCGACTGAGGGTCTGGTGCGCGGGCAGGACGTTAAGGACTTGGGTGAAACTATCACCATCCCGGTGGGCGACGGCACGCTCGGGCGGATCATGAACGTGGTCGGGGAGCCGGTCGATGAGGCCGGCGTAATCGAATATACCGAAGCGTATCCAATCCACGCGCCCGCTCCAGCACTCGTCGACCAGTCGACGGAAACAGAGATTCTCGTGACCGGTATCAAGGTCGTCGATCTGCTGGCGCCTTACGCCAAGGGCGGAAAGATTGGCCTCTTCGGCGGCGCCGGCGTGGGCAAGACGGTGCTCATCATGGAGCTCATCAACAACATCGCGAAGGCGCACGGCGGCTATTCAGTTTTTGCCGGTGTGGGTGAGCGGACACGTGAAGGCAACGATCTCTATCACGAGATGATCGAATCGGGCGTGAACAAGGATCCCAAGAAAGCAGGATCCGCTGCCGGGTCCAAGTGCGCGCTGGTCTACGGTCAGATGAACGAGCCGCCAGGCGCGCGTGCACGCGTGGGTCTTTCAGGCCTGACGGTTGCAGAATACTTCCGCGACCAGGGGCAGGACGTGTTGTTCTTCGTCGACAACATTTTTCGCTTTACGCAGGCGGGCTCCGAGGTGTCGGCATTGTTGGGTCGCATCCCCTCGGCGGTGGGCTATCAACCGACGCTCGCGACCGATATGGGCGCGTTGCAGGAGCGCATTACCTCGACCCACCGCGGCTCGATTACCTCGGTGCAAGCGATTTACGTGCCCGCCGACGACTTGACCGACCCGGCGCCTGCGACATCGTTTGCCCACCTGGACGCGACCACCGTGCTTTCGCGCTCGATTTCGGAGAAGGGAATTTATCCGGCGGTGGATCCGCTCGATTCGACCTCGCGTGTGCTCGAGCCCCGCGTCGTCGGCGACGAGCACTATGGAACCGCGCGTCGGGTGCAGGAGATTTTGCAACGCTACAAGTCGTTGCAGGACATCATCGCCATTCTCGGCATGGACGAGCTTTCCGAGGAGGATAAGCTCATCGTGGCCCGGGCCCGCAAGATCGAGCGCTTTCTCTCGCAGCCCTTCTTCGTGGCCGAAGTCTTTACCGGATCGCCGGGCGTGCTGGTCGACTTGCCCGACACCATCAAGGGGTTCAAGGGGCTTTGCGACGGCGAATACGACCACCTGCCGGAGCCGGCATTCTATATGGTCGGCAAGATCGAAGACGCGGTCGAAAAGGCTGAGCGGCTGGCGGCCGAGGCGGCTTAGCGCGTTGTGGTTTGAATATGGTGGCCGGTTTTTCACGGCCGCCTGTTGCTGGCAATCAAAGAGGCGGCGATGGCTGACACTTTCAAATTCGAGCTGGTTTCGCCAGAGCGACTTTTGATGTCGGAAATTGTGGCCCAGGTCCTGGTGCCGGGCTCGGAGGGTGACTTTACGGTGTTGCCGCTCCATGCGCCGGTGCTCTCGACTCTGCGGCCGGGGGTGATCGACGTCGTCCTGCCAGGTGGCCGCGAACGGCGGATCTTCGTGCGCGCCGGTCTCGCCGAAGTCGATCCGGAAAGCCTGACGATTTTGGCGCAGCGTGCGGTCGATCTCGATGATCTCGATCGGGATTGGCTGGCGCAAGAAATCAGGAACGCCGAGGAAGACGTGGCGGACGCCCAAAACGAGGACGTTCGCACGGCGGCGCAGAACACGCTCGACCGCTTGCGGCAAATCGAAGAGGCGCTTTAGGCGCCGCGGGGGTTGTGTAGAGTTCGCATATCCTGGTGCCATGTGATTACGCGATGCCGTCCTGTGTCGGTTGACGGCGCTCGGATTTGACTCCCATCACGCGCGTTCACTTCGTGCCAGCTCGTTGCACGTCGAGGCGCTACTCCGTCGCTAACCCATCCCAAGCTCGCTATGGTGTCAACAACAGTGAGATGAGCTGGAGGGCGCAATGGACCACCTCGAGGCGTTGAAAGAGATCAAGCTGCCGTTTGCCGAGCACATCGGTATCGA
>JAUVMS010000031.1 GCA_030600135.1 Hyphomicrobiales bacterium
GCCAAGAGGTTTGCCTGCCCAGTCCACCCGTCCCCTGACATAGCATCAAGCGGCAAAACTTAGTCGATAGCACGTCGATTGCCAGCCCAATTCACGCATCACGCGTCAGCGCGCCTCGCCAATGCCTCAAGGTCAAGAGAAAATCGACACGGAACTGCCGCCCACTCAATCCACCACGTCAAATGTTGTAGATATCTAGTAATTTTATTCACAATGTGGCAAAGACGCGTGCAATTTGTGACGGAATCGTGTAGATATTGGCGGTTAGTGCGTCAGTGTTTCTGGTTGCGTTGCGGGGTAAAGTTTGATGGCGAAGTCTTTGTTTCTGGCGGTGGCGTCTTCTATAGTCGCGCCCTGCCTTGGAGCAGGGTTGTATATCATTTGGCACGTGTTGTAACCAAATCCATTTGATCAGTGACGGTACGTCAACCGTCCAGATTGAGAATGATTAGTTTGTTGCGCGTGTCTTGGTGAATTCAACCCTAACCAATGGTGTTGTTTTTGGATAACTTTGTTGCGTCGTCCTGCGACGTAATCGAACGTCTGTGAGCAAACCAATCTTGACAATATGCCGCAAGTGGAAAAGCGATTGGGAGCGTCCCGTTCGCGATGGGTCGCTCTGCGTTTTCCCCTGCATCAGGCGGCACGCAGGGCGCATGACTGCTCGCCGCCCAGGTGCCAACCAAGCGTGCGCCGCCGCAGGCTGGCGATGTGGCGATGAGAATTGCCGGCCTGACCAGCAAAGCCGTACAAGCTGCAATTCAATTGGACGCTAGGCCCTGTCGGGCGGCCGGCCGTCTCGGCTCTTCCTGAAACGTCAATCGCGCTTTACAATTTTGAGCATAGAAGTTGATTTACGGTTTTGGTGGTTCCGTCAAAAGCGACTCTGCCTCGGGCTGCGCGCGGGCCGCGAGATCAATTGGGACGTTCCATGACGCGACAGTTGCGTGACGATTGTTTCCTGCATGACAAGGATCGCCTTGCGCACGATGAGGCGATCGCGATCCTCAAGGATCGCATGACGCCGCTTGTCGGCTCTGAGAACGTGCCACTCGAAATTGCAGCTGGGCGCATTGCTAGCGCCGATGTCGGGGCCCCGCGGGCCATTCCAGCGCACGATAACGCCGCCGTCGACGGCTATGCTTTTCGCTTCTGTGACTATGACGCGGGCGCTGGAAGCGAGATGCCCGTCGCCGGACGCGTCGCCGCCGGGCATCCGATAACCGACGCCTTGGCGAGTGGCGTGGCGGTTCGTATCTTTACCGGCGCGGCAATGCCGGGCGGTTTCGATACTGTGGTCATGCAGGAAGACGTCGAGACATTGGGGGAGGAGAGCCGCGTCCGCATCCCGGCTGGGTTGAAGGCCGGGGCGAACCGTCGGTTGGCGGGTGAAGACGTGCAGCCAGGCGAGGCGCTCGTTGGTAGCGGTCAGCGGTTGAGACCCCAAGACATTGCCGCCATTGCCTCGGCGGGCCATGGCGAGGTCTCGTGCTACGAGCGGTTGCGTGTCGGAATTCTGTCGAGTGGCGATGAGGTTATTCGCCCTGGAGAGCCGTTCATTCACGGCCAGGTCTACGACGCCAACAGCCCCATGCTGCAGGCGCTGATCTCGACCACGGGCAGCCAGACAGACGACCTCGGCATCATGCGCGATGATCCCGCTGTCGTTGGTCGCAGTCTGAGCGAGGCGGCTCAAAAGTACAATCTGATCATCACGTCAGGCGGAGCGAGCCTCGGCGAGGAAGATCACATTATCAGCACGCTCGATCGGCTCGGAACCCGGCACCTTTGGCAGATCGCGGTCAAACCTGGGCGGCCGATGACCTTTGGCCAGATCGGGGACTGCGTGTTCGTTGGACTGCCGGGAAATCCGGTCGCGGTCTTTGTCTGTTTCCTGCTCTATGCCTGGCCGCTCATTATGCGAGCGTCCGGCGCCCACTGGCCGACGCCTGCTCGCTACAAGCTGCCGGCGGCATTCACGATCGCCTCGAAGAAGCCCAACAGGCGAGAATTTTGGCGCGGCATGATGCGCGCCACGGACGCGGGCCCCGTCGCCGAAAAATTCGCTCGGGACGGCTCGGGGCTCATCTCCGGGCTAACGGCAGCAGACGGGCTGATAGAAGTCGGTGAAGCGGTCACGGAAATCCGAGAGGGCGATCAGGTGAATTTTATCCCCTTCACGGAATTCGGCATCCCGACACGCTAGTCCACATTTTTTCGCCACAATGTTGGCGGCGCGAGCGCGTCTGCAAAAATGCGGGTGGCCAAAAACGCCACAAATGACCGCTAGGTGGTTGCGTGACGTAAAGCCCTCTTGTTCATCACGTCGTAGGCTGTGCATGCTCACCGCGTTTCGATATCTGGCGATAACGCTGGAATTCGTACTGGCGTTGCCAGCGCGGGTGGTGCGCGTGTTCATGCAGTCAATCGCGCTCAATCCGCGCTTGGGACCACTGCGCCATGTCGTAACAATCTGTGTGTCTTATGCGGTGTTTGCCGTGGTTCTGGTTTACGTGTTCGCGCCAATTCGCGGTTATACCGGACAGATTTGGCATGGCCAGAAGCTGCAGTATGACAGCCAGCGTTGGCTGGCGACGGCGATCTACGACGCCAAGGGGCACTTCGTCGGCACGTTCGATCCGCGGTTGGACAGCAAACGGGACGTCAATTATTCCGGCGTGCCGATCGAGATTGCGAACACGGGCTACGTTGCCAATCCGGATCACAAGTCGATCGCGGTGCGCCAGGCGCCGGAGTATTATTGGCGCTGTCTGGTCTATCACGAGGATCGCCACATCGGGACCTGGCTCAACCCGTTTGGCATCGATCTCATGGGCGTGCTCAAAATCCCGGTCTCGACGGCCAAACGGAGCTTTGCAGCGCGCGGCATCCGCTTTGGTGTCGGAGGATCGACGCTCTCAATGCAACTGGCGCGCATCATCTACAAGACGCCGCCGCGGCGCGGTGAAAGCCCGCTTGAAAAAATCCGTCGAAAGCTCAAGGAATGGTGGATGGCGCCTGTGATCTACCGCGAGCTCACCAAGGACGGGTCGATCGCGCCATTCAAGGAATGGGTCTCCAATCATCTCTGGCTCGCACAACGCACCGGCGGTTCGGACCTTTATGGCGTGGAAACGGCAAGCCGCGTGGTCTTCGGAAAGGAAGCGCACGAGCTTTCGGTCGCCGAGCAGTTCGTCCTCGCCGGGGCGGTCAACAAGCCGATCATCCTGCTCGACGGCGGCGAACGGTTGAATGCGGTGCGGCTCGATCGGTGGCGCTACATTATCGATGTCCGTGCCCGCAAATGTGCCAGCGAACTTGTTAGCGATGAGAGCGAGCAGAAGGCGATCTGGTTCGAGCTGACGCAAATTGCGGGCGGGCCGCCGGATCCGCAGATGCGGCCCCGACTAGAGCAGGCGCTGAAGATTTATACGCCGAAGCGTGAACGCCAAGCACGTGCCAACCCGTCGCTCAGGGCCAACGTGCTCATTCCGGCTGCCCGCTACGGCGTGCGCGAGGAGATGAAAAGCGAGTACGGCTACGACTGGAGAGATTATGTCCGTGGCGTGAGCCTGACCTTCGACGTGACGGAAAACCGTCGCTTTCGGGAGGTGGTCAAAAAGCAGCTCACCAAGATTCAGAAGCGGTACGAAGGCAAGATCAATCCCGACTATGCGCTTGATTTGATATCGGCTGGGAGGGAATTTGGCGACGACAAGCAATTGCCGAACGTGGTGGTGGCGGCGGCCAACGCCAAGGGTGAACTGGTGCGCTATTTCGAGGCCAAGGACACGGCGTCCTACTTCGGCTCACCGCTGGCGCGCAATCGAAAGACGGGGCGCTACGAACCGGAGCGGGAGAGCCGAGCCATTGCCTCGATCGGCAAAATGATCGCTGCCATCGCCATCGCAAATCAGGGCCGCGACACACTTGATAGCGTTTATGTCGACAAGGACGCGCCAAGCAGGGGATTGGAGAGCTGCCAGCGCGGTGGCGGTCTGAGGCGCGGACGAAAAGCGCGCGTCGCGTTTGCTTGCTCACTCAATCGACCGCTTGAATGGCGCGCCGCCAAGCTCAGTCAACGTCGGCTCAGGGCATTGGTGGACCACTTGGGGCTCAACATGCCGCCTGCACCGAGCCCCGAGCAAGCAACGCCGCCTTCAACAGCAGTGGTGCGAGGGCTGGTAACGGCAAGCCCGAGAAAAGTTCATCAGATGGCCGGCGTCGTGCTCGCGGCGCTAACCGGGCGGGGCAGCAAGCCTGTCAAACAGCCGACACTTATCGAGAGGTGGGATCGCTCGGGTCTCGACGGCGACGAGGGCGTGGGTCATGCGACAACCGATATCGTGCCCGACAAGATCATTTCGAAGCAAAGCCATGCGCGGCTCACGGCCTTCCTGTCGGCGCCTCTTTGCTATCAGCATCGTGGCAAGCGACACGGCACGCTCAAGAACCTGAGCAAGTGGTGCCATCGCCGGCGCAGCGACGTGCGGCTGCATTTCGCCAAGACCGGCACGCAGGTGTCAGAGGATCCGGATGCAACCATCGATGCTTGGATCGCCGGCGGCATTCAGTTCGCCAACGGCGCGTCATACTCCTACGTGATCGTGGTTGGTACGGGCAATACGCAGGAGCCATGGGCGCGGCGACTACATGCGAGCCAGGTGGCCGCGCCACTGCTCGGCGTGTTGCTCGACGACCTCGCCCGCGATGCCAAAGGGCAACCGGCCATGGCCGCAGCTGGGCGCAAGGACACCTAGCCCGCATTCGCGCACCGCCGCTGAGCACGATCTCGATACGCGTTAGTGCTTTCAACAGTTTTCACGCCTTTCCGCTGCCTTTGGCACACACTTATTTTGTTCGCATGCGTCATCGCCACGGAGTGGACGAACGAGCGTCACATTGCAGCCAACTTGGGATTCGACAACAGAGGCGGATCAAATGCCGGGGGTCTGAAACACTAGAACCTGTACGAGGCGAAAGTAATTTGTGGGGAGGGGATGAGCGAACGGCCTTGTGATTGGGCCAAAGCTCCAGTTCTGAACCTTCGACGTCTCGCCCAAGGAGAACCCGGCTTTATCCATGTTGTTCTCAAAACGTGCGGCGACTGCGAGCGGGACTCGGTCCCGTGGCGATTATTCCTCTCGGCGATTGACGCTCGACGAGGACAATTGGACGCCACCTCGAAAACCCGAGACGGACTGGAAAAAGGTTCTCCTTTTGACCGGTCTTGGGACGCTGTCCTGGATCTCGACCTACACCGGCATGCTCGAGTTAATCCAGGCCAACATGGGCTCGATCGGGTTTACCTACAAAGTCGCAATCGGCTTTGCCGTGGCGATGTTGATGCTGATGATCATCTGGTTGCTCGACCGGTTGTTCGATCGGCTTCAGTTCCCCGTGCGGGTGCTCTATGTGACGGGCTATCTTTTTCTCACATTGATTTCCGTCGGTTTCGGCTTCGGGTTTTATTGGAAATTCCTCGAGTCCCGATCGGAGGCGACGCGGTCGGCCGAATCGGCTGTGACGCAGGTTCAGTCGGCGCTGCAAGGCGCGCAGACCCGCATGGAGCAGCTCCAGACGACGCTTTCCGCGCTGACAACGATCTCTGCGCAAAAGGCGATTGCCGAGCGTGACAAGGGCAATTCTTGCCCAAACAGCCGTCCGGGCGACGGTCCTCGTCGGCGGCTGCGCGATGCCGATGCATCCCGCTTCGGGTTCGCCGGCAATTTCGTCGAGAAGCGGGTCGGTTCGGTCAAGTCGGACATCAAGGTGCTCAATGGTGACCTGTTGAAGGTGGTCAATCGCGACAAGAGCACATTCAGCGTCAAGGACGGGACGCGAAACGCATTCCTCAAGGGGCTCGGGCGCAAGCTCAACCTCGCCGTCACGCGCTTCAATGCCTTTCGCACGGATCCGCAGCTGCGCCAGTTTCGCAATGATTTCGCGGAACGCTCGAGCAAAACCGTTTTCGACAACGGGCGTGGCGGCACATTCAAGTGTCCCGATCCCGAGCTGCAATCGGCGCTCAAGGGCGTGGTGCGTGCCATCGATCAACTGCCAGAACTGGAGAAGCCGAAGATTGCCGCCGTCGAGGGTTCGGAGGCCATTCTGGAAGCGTTTCGCCGGCTGACGACGACGCTCTTTGGCGCGTTACAGCTCAAGCTGCCGCCGAGCCCGGACGAGTTGCGGGCAATGCAGCAGCGGGCCGTGCAGTCGATCGAGAATGTCGCCGTGCAGCGCCGCATCATGTCGCTCGAAGCGGGGCTTGGCGATCGCGATTACATTCCCCTGTTCATTGCGATTTTTGTCGATTTTTGCCTGCTGCTGGTGTCAGTGAGCCGACCAATGAATGGTTTCACATGGCTCGATCACAGGATGGGCGAGGCACAGGAATGGCCGATCATTAAAATCCTCTCACGTTTCCGCGACATCCACAAAGACGAGCAAATTCGCGAAATCTTCGATGTTTTTCGCCACGTTGTGTTCGATTGGCGGGGCATCTACTACGCGGCCATTCCGCTCAACGGCACGGACCCGACACAAGAAGGAAATTTATCCAGCGAAGCCGCCATACAGGCGCAACTGCTGACAAACCTGTTCACTAGTTTCGAAAACGACCGGGTCTATACGCGAACGCCAGTACCGTTTTTCACGACCGGATTCATTCGCCGCAAGCTGCGCGACCAAGGCTCGAAATTTTCCGAAGCCGAGGCCTTCCGCATCTACCGTTTTCGCAAGGACATGTGGCAGGACTGGATGCTGAGCGCGATGATGGGCGCGGCAAAGCGTGTCGAAGCGCGCAACCGGGCCGAGGCGTTGGAGCGGGAGCTGTTCGCAACAGGTGAAGAGCCGGCCCTCGAGACTGCTGCCGCGCAACAGAGCACCGAAGCACCCGAGCGAAGCGAGGCCGAGGATCAACGCGAAGATGCAGCCGCACGCGAGGAAATGGAGGCGTTGGTGGCGAGCGCGGTAAGCGAAACGCTGGACAACCTGCGGCTCGATGCCACGCACGGCACCAAACGGGATCGGTCGGTCAACGAGCGATTGGTCGTTAACGGCTACGCGGTCGGACTGGCAGGCGGCAGCGAGGCATCTGTACATGCGCTCTATCCCAATGCGGGCAGCCCGCCCTTTGGCTCGACCGGCGCCGGGTCAGGCCGGGCACAAGGCCCTGACAGCCTTCCCGAAACCGATCAATCGGCCCGCCGGGCGGCGGACAATGATCAAACACACCCGGCAAGGCGGCCGATCGAATTTGCTGATGACGATGTCGGACCAGTCGAAGAGGCGCCGGACATCATCCACTTGCCAGCGGGAGGGTCGACGCTGGAAGCAGACTTGCAGAACGGATTGGTGGTGACCAATGAGCGGGAGGGGACCATCGAGACGCTGTTCACAGGCAATGACGATACCGCGGCGCAAAACCTTCCCGGCCATGTCGAGGCGCTAGCTTCAGCTCTCGCCAGGGGCGACGACAACGGCGCAGGCGCGACGGTCCTCGAAGGCAACCACCTGCCAGAACAATTGCGAGGACCGAATTCGACGACAAGCGAAGCACCGGGCAAAACCGCACTGGTTGAAGGTCCGCGGAACGTCGATGTCATTCCCGTTGAGCGCACCGAGGTGATTCCACGCCGACCGGGCGACGACATCGAGATGACCCAGCCGGCCGGCAACGAGCGCAACGACTGGCGAGAGGCCGACGAGACGCTCGGAGGCGATCAGGCAAGCGACAACTATGCCGAGTTCAACTGGGACCAACCCGACATCAAAATTGACGATATCGCAAAATGGTTCGCCCATGATCGAAAGCCGCGGAGATAAGGCGAGAAATGTTTCGCGCCCGAGGGAACAAATGGTTGTAAACGAACAAAGATCCGACCGGTGCGGAAAAGTTTGGGCGAGAAATAGCAAATCTCGGCCACTTTTTGTCGTCCGGTTCAATCATTCGTTAACTGAGTAGGGTTCAATATCCTTGTCGAGCTGGTCCAACACATGGCCGACCTCGCGTGGGTCGCCACAAGATTGAATGGGGTTTTGGCCGATGGGATCCGATCAATCCTCGCGCTGCGAAGAAGTCGTCAAGTACGAGGACAAGGAGGCTCGGCTCGACCAGTTCCTAGGGTTCTACCTGGATCGACTGTTCGCGGACTGGGACGACCGTCCCGAGCAACATCACATCACCATTGTTGCGCGCTCACCAGCCTCGCCTGTTGCGCGGGCCATCATCGTCAACGCAGATGACATTCGCGGTGGTGGTATTCAGGTTCGAGCACTCTTTAGCGATCTTGAACCGAGCGATGCGCTGAGCGAATGGTTCGATTTGGCGCTTGCCTGTCGCGATTGCGACGATGCCTCGCCGATCGACATCCGCTACACCGCGAACCCGGCCCTAATCGACGCTCATGAGCAAATGGTGCTCGGCAGCGAAATGAGTTGGTGCGGTGACGCCATGCGGCGCGATCCCAGCCGACGCGACACAATCGAAATCTTCGATCCCTGCTGTCCGGCGACCGCGGGGCAAAATACACGAAGCTTCGAGGCGCTCTGGACTAGAAGCCAGCAAATCAAGATCGATCGCAAGCGAAGCAAGCAGGAGGCTGCAAAACATGCCTCCAACGATCAAGCCGATTTGAACGCCACGCCATCCGGGCCTTCCCTGCAGGGGGCGACGGCGTCGACGCGGCACTAGCAGCCTACAACACGCTTTTCTCAACCACCCAGCAAACCACCATCGCCGCCACCCTGGGCGGTGAGAGCTGCTCCATGCCTGCCATCCGCGCCGCTTTTCATAGCCGCGCAAAAACTGCTATCCTGCGTCATCGTTTAGACACGGAATTATGCGGCTATCGGGCATATTTCGCTCAATCGAGATGGGCCCGGGAGCCGGTGCGGGCGTGCCTCACACAGAGCCTAGTCAAGAGGAGCGAGTCATGTCAGCGGTTCTCCGCTCGGTACTGCTTATCATTCTGATTCTGCCATGGGGCTTTTCGCATGCTGCGGACAAGCCCTTTTTTCATAGCCAAACGGCGCAAGAAGCGGCGCGTTACAAGGCGCAAATTATCCGCAACGCCAAAGCCCAGACGCTCGACAGCGCCAGCCTTGTCAGGGTTGGCGAGCGTGCCCTAAAGAAAGGTGATGCGCGAAAGGCGGCTGCGGCGTTCAAGGGAGCTGCCGGGCGGTCTGGCGAAAATGGGCAAACCTGGCTCAAGCTGGCGCGCGCAACGCTGATGATTGCGCCTGCCAACGGACGCGAAAAATACGACATTCGCGCCAATGCGAGCGCGGCCGCCTATCTGGCATTCAAGCATGCGGCAAACGATAGGACCAAGGCAGAGGCGCTCGCGTTGCTCGGCGAGACGCTCACGATGCGGTCCTACTGGCGACCGGCCATCAACGCCTACAAGGCAAGTCTCGACCTGGTCGCGGCGCCTGTGGTGCAGAGGGCCTATGAGGCGCTTCGCGCCGAGCGCGGGTTCCGCATCCTCGACTACAAGGTTGATTCAGAGGCCCTGTCGCCAAGGCTTTGCGTTCAGTTTTCCGAGCCGCTCGGCAAGGGCAGGATCGATTTTGCTAAATTCATCTCCGTCGACGGCAAGGACCCGAGCGCGGTCAACGCGGAAGAACAAGCGATATGCGTTGAAGGTCTCAAACATGGCCGGCGCTATCAGGTGACAGTGCGCAGTGGGTTGCCGTCGAGCGTCGGCGAATCGCTTCTCAAGACCGCGAGGCTTGGGGTCTATGTCCGCGATCGCGCGCCCAGCGTTCGCTTTACGGGGCGAAATTATGTGCTGCCCAACAAAGGACAGCAGGGCATACCGGTGATCAGCGTCAACACCGAAAAGGTGCTGCTCCAGATTTACCGTGTCGGCGACCGCGGACTTTCCCGCATCGTTATCGACGGAGATTTTCAACGCCAGTTCACCGGCTATCAGGCAAACGATCTTGAACAGCGGCTCGGCCAACACGTCTGGAAGGGCGAGTTGGACGTGCGCAGAGAGCTCAACGCCGATGTGACCACGGCCTTGCCCGTCAGCGAGGTCGTGCCGGACTTGGCGCCTGGCGTCTATGTCATGATCGGGCGTGCCGATGGTGGCAAGACACAACAGTGGCAAGCCCAGGCGACGCAGTGGTTCATTGTTTCCGATCTCGGGTTGACCGCTCTCTCGGGCGACGACGGCGTGCACGCGTTCGTGCGCTCGCTTGCCACGGCGGACCCAACCGGGGCGGCAAAAGTCAGGCTCGTTGCGCGCAACAATGAGGTGTTGGCATCAGCGACAACCGATGCGAGTGGCCACGCGCGATTTCCTGCGGGATTGGCGAAGGGCGAAGGTGGGATGGAGCCTGCGCTTCTCGTTGCCGAGGGCGCCGACGGCGACTATGCCTTCCTCGATTTGACCACCAATGCATTCGATCTGACGGACCGTGGTGTCGCCGGCCGGCAGACACCCGGCCCACTCGATGCATTCATAACCACCGAGCGGGGGATTTATCGCCCCGGAGCCGACGTGCACATCACCACGCTGGTTCGCAACGACAAAGTCGAAGTGGCGCGGGGATTGCCGATCACACTCATCATGTCACGGCCGGACGGTGTCGAGCATCGAAGGGTGACGCTCTCCGACCAGGGTCAAGGCGGGCGCACCCACAAACTCGCAATGGCCTCGTCGGCAATGACGGGGACGTGGCGCGTGCGCGCATATGCCGATCCCAAGGCCGAAGCGATTGGCGAGACGTCGTTCCTACTCGAGGATTTTGTTCCCGAACGCCTCGATCTAACGCTCAATCCGGCAGGCGAAATGCTCGTGCCGGGCGAGATCGGCGAGATTGGCCTCAAGGGCCGCTACCTTTATGGGCCGCCTGCCGCGAACTTGGCGGTTGAGGGCGAAATCACCGTGCGACCACGGGTCGAAGGCCTTGCAGCGCACGAGGGCTATCAGTTCGGGCTCGAAGACGAAAAAGTGCATCCAGTCCGGGAGGACTTTGCCGATCTGCCTTCGACGGATCAAAATGGCGAAGCCAAGATTGCGGTTGCGCTGCCTGGCTTGCCGCGCACGTCGCGCCTTTTGGAAGCGCGGATTATGCTGCGACTGCGCGAACCTGGCGGCCGCACGATCGAGCGCAATACGACATTGCCAATTGCGGCACGGCGCCCGCTTATCGGAATTCGCCCGCTTTTCAAGGCAGACGAGTTGGGGCGCGGTGAGACGGCGGCATTCGATGTCATCATGCTTGATGCAGCGGGCCGCCAGGTTGCGGCGAAAAACCTGCGTTGGGAGGTTTTGCGGGTCGAGCGTCACTATCAATGGTATTCCCGCGGAGGTTATTGGAACTACGAGCCGATTACTTATACCCGCCGTGTTGCCGATGGCCAGTTCGATGCTGTTGCCGACAAGCCTGGTCGGATCGAGCTACCTGTCGGTTGGGGCCGCTACCGAGTGGAGGTCACGACGGGCGATCCCGCGGGACCCGCGTCGAGCGTCGGTTTCTCGGCCGGATGGTATGCGAGCGATGGTGCTGACTCGCCGGAAATCTTGGAGGTGGCACTCGACAAGGAGCGCTACCTGCCGGGCGATACGGCCAACGTCACCATCGAGCCGGACGGCGCCGGAAAGGCCCTCATCGCCATCGTTGGCAACGGTCTCTTGGCGACACAAGAGGTCAACGTGCCGGCGGATGGCGTCACCGTTCCGTTCAAGGTAGACGAAAAATGGGGACCTGGTGCCTATGCCACTGCGATGTTCTACCGCCCGATGGACATCAAGGCGAAACGGATGCCGAACCGATCCGTCGGGGTCAAATGGTTGGCGCTCGATCAATCGCACCGCACGATCGTCCCGAAACTCGAGCTACCGGAAAAAGTCGCATCGGCAACGACGCTCGATGTCCCAATTCGCCTCGACGGACTTGAAAAGGGCGAGGAGGCGTACGTCGTCGTCGCGGCTGTCGACATCGGTATCCTCAACTTGACACGCTTCAAGACACCGGCGCCGGATAAGTGGTTTTATGCCCAGCGCCGGCTCGGGACCGAAATTCGCGACCTCTATGGACGTCTCATCGACGGCATGCGCGCCACGCGGGGCGCGGTTCGTTCTGGCGGCGATGGTGGAGGCATGACAGCGCAAGGCAGTCCACCGGTCGAGGCGCCACTGTCGCTCTTTTCCGGCATGGTCAAGGCCAGTGCCGACGGCATGGCCCACGTAACGTTCGACTTGCCCGAATTCAATGGCACGATCCGCCTGATGGCTATGGCATGGAGCGGAAACAAAGTTGGCCATGCGAGCGGCGATGTGATCGTGCGTGATCCTGTGGCCATGCTGGTGACGGCACCACGTTTCCTCACCATGGGTGATGAAAGCCGCGTGCAGGTCGACCTCCACAACGTCGAAGGTGCGGCCGGCACCTACCGAGTGACGGTTGTCGCAGACGACGATCGTGAGGGTGGCCGGCTGGTGCTTGATCGAGAGCTGGCGCTTGCGGCCAACGAGCGCAAGTTTCACGAGGCACCCATTCGCGCAACGCGGGTCGGGCGCACGACCTATCTGGTTCGGGCAACGGGCCCTGATGGCATCGATGTTCAGCGCCGCATTGCGCTCGACGTCAAGGCACCGGCGCCGAGCGTGCGACGGCGCACGGTGAAGACGCTGGCGGCCAAGGGCGGCAAGCTGACGGTGTCGGCCGATCTTTTCGGTGACCTCATCGCGGAGCGCTCAACCGTCACCGTGAGTGCCGGTCCGGCTGCGCAGCTCGATGTGGCGGGCCTCATGGTGTCGCTCGATCGCTATCCTTATGGATGCGCCGAGCAGACCACGAGCAAGGCCTTGCCGTTGCTCTATCTGAGCAGCCTTTCAAGCCGGCTGGGCCTGGCACCGGAAGCCGATCTCAGAGGGCGTGTCCAGAAGGCCATCGATCGGGTCCTCGAGCTGCAAGCGTCGTCCGGCGGCTTTGGACTTTGGTCGCCGATCGGTGGAGATATTTGGCTCACCTCCTACGTCACCGATTTTCTCACCCGGGCACGCGAGCAGGGATATGACGTGCGCAAGGGCGCCTATGAGCAGGCGCTCGACCGACTGCAAAACTACGTCAATTTCGTCTCCGACTTCGAGAAGGGCGGCGAGCAGGTGGCCTATGCGCTTTATGTGCTGGCAAGAACCGGTCGCGCGCCGATCGGCGATCTCAGATACTATGTCGATACCAGGCTCGAACGGTTTTCCACACCGCTCGCCAAGGCACAGCTCGGAGCGGCGCTTGCGATGTATGGCGACAAAGCGCGCGCACGCACGGCCATTGCAGCGGCGATGAGCATGCTCGCGCCCAATACGCTCAATCTCTCGCGCGGTGACTATGGCAGCCAGCTGCGTGACCGGGCGGCGACCCTGACGTTGGTGGCGGAGACGGGTGCGGCGCCGGCCTCGGTGCCAAAGCTGACGGAACTGGTGGCGACGGCGCTCAACACCAAATCGAACACCACGACGCAAGAAAACGCTTGGATGTTGCTCGCGGCGCGTTCGCTCATGGAACGTTCCGATGGTCTGCGGCTCAGTGTCGACGGCGTGTCACAGAAGGGTTCGGTGCTCAAGGGCGTATCCGCC
>JAUVMS010000343.1 GCA_030600135.1 Hyphomicrobiales bacterium
CACCGTCAGAGGTGATCTTGGAACCGTGGAACTCCAGCTTCAGGCGGCGGTCAAAATCGACCCGAAGTTCTTCCCGTTTCGATTCACCCGTCGGGTGTCCCATGCCAGCCGCTCCATTGATGCCTCAAGCTGTTGATTCTTGTAACAGAATCACGCTCTCCCAGCATGAAATATTGGGTTCATCTGGGAAATGGGGGCCAAAGCATATCTGTTTTTCCAAAAGCAAGTTTGCCGCAGACAATCAAAACAACTTTGACACAGCATGCAAAATTTCTTCACAACGCAAAACTACGCTAAGGACAATCGCGCGGCACTGCGCTATATCCCGCCTCATGGAAGTGATAACCGAGAGCAAGAAGCTCAAACAAGCCTGCGACGCGCTTTCCCGCAACGACCACATCACCGTCGACACAGAGTTCGTTCGCGAAACGACATTCTGGCCCGTGCTCTGTCTCATTCAGATGGCTGGTGATGGCATCGAGGTGATTGTCGACCCGCTGGCGGACGGCATCGATCTTGCGCCCTTTTTCAAACTCATGGGCGACGAGGCCGTCGTCAAGGTCTTTCATGCCGCTCGCCAGGATGTCGAGATTATCTATCATCTCGCCAGCATCATTCCACACCCGATCTTCGACACGCAGGTCGCAGCCATGGTTTGCGGTTTTGGCGAGTCGGTGAGCTATTCCAAGCTCGTGGCGCGGCTCTTGAAGGAAGAGATCGACAAAACCTCCCAATTTACCGACTGGCGTCACCGCCCGCTGTCCAAGCGCCAACTCACCTATGCATTGGCCGACGTCACACACTTGCGCCCAATCTACGAGCACTTGGCAAACGAGCTGGAACGTTCGGGCCGCAGCCACTGGCTGGCAGAGGAAATGTCGGTGTTGACCGCCCCGGCCACCTACGAAAGCCATCCGGAGAACGCCTGGCGTCGGCTCAAACTCCGGGTCAAGTCACGCAAGTCATTGGCAATCATGATGGAACTCGCCGCTTGGCGGGAAACCGAGGCGCAGAACCGGAACTTGCCACGCTCGCGGGTTATCAAGGACGACGCCATTTACGACATCGCCAACCAGGCGCCGGCCGACAAACGCCAATTGGTGAAATTGCGCACGATACATGAAGGCTTTGCGCGCTCGGAACGCGCTAATGCGGTTTTGGCTGCGGTCGAGCGGGGCTTGGCCCGTGACCCAAAGAGCGTTCCGCCACTCAAGCGTGGCACCCCACCGACACCAAGGACCACCGCTATCGTCGAGCTTCTGCGCGTCCATTTGAAAGCGACGGCCGCGCACCATGGCGTTGCGACCAAGATGATCGCAACCGCGGACGAACTGGAACGGATCGCGCTCGAGGACAGTGCCGACGTACAGGCGCTCAAAGGTTGGCGACGCGAACTCTTTGGCGAGTCCGCCCTTGCGCTGAAACGTGGCGAGCTTGCGCTTGCCATGGTCGACGGTGGTGTTCAGGCAGTGTCGTTGAAAGGCTCAAAGCAGGAGGCTTGAGCAAGCCTTTTGCGAGCAACGTAGCCCAGCTCACGGCCATCCGAGGACGCGCTCTTTGCGCCCGTCAACGACAACATCGGGTTTGCGATTGAGTTCGCGGGCAAGCACTCGAAACCTCCTGCGCAAACGCTCCCCGTCAAACGCTGCCAGTTTGGGCCCCAGCGTTACCGTGAGCTTGCCGTCGCTAAAGCACAATTGTGCGCCGTCGATCAGCCCGGGCTGGCCAACTGAGAACATGTGCGCGGCGCGAACTGCCGCTCCCAAGATCCGCGCACGCTTGTGCAGCCGCCGCGGCGCAAGCTCACGCAGCCGTTGACTGACTTCATCCTTCACAAGACCCTCGTGGCGGTAGTAGACCGCCAGCGAAAGAAAGGCACGACCCGGGTGATCAATACCCGCAAACGCCGAGTTTTCTACGATGTTGACGCTTTGCTCACCGCGATACTCGGCATGGACCCGCCAACTGATGTCGGAGATGAGGCACGCGGCATAGCGAAGCCGGCGCTCCTCTGAGGTTTCACCGATCTCTTCGCGAGCAAAGATCTGATCTGTCCAAGTGCATAGTTCGTGCGCATGAACCGGCGACCTGGATCGCAAGACTGCGAGATCTTCGCACGCCGCAAGCAGCGGATCCTTTGCGCGCTCATGCTCTGGCAATAGGCTATAGATCAGGCCCTCTCGGATACCGAAGGCCGAGACCACGATCTCAGACGGCTTGGCATGGCGAATGTAACGCTCGAGCACCAACGCGCCATAGGGCACCGTCTCTTGACGTGCGCGTGAAATTTGTTCCGCCCCGGCAAAGAAATCAATCGGCCGTTCTTGCAGCTCGCGCGTCAGCCGCATCAGTTCTCCTGGCGCCATGCGATACTCATGAAGCACCCGCAGCGGGTAGTTGCGCATCGCCATGTGAAGCCGCGCCACCGCGCGCCATGTCCCGCCGACAGCGTAGAATGGACGACCTCGCCCATTGGCGATCCAATCAACTGTCTGCAAGCTGTCATCGACGATCTGGTGCGCATTCTTGAGATTTTTTTTCGAGGCCGAGGCAAGCTTCAGCCCGCCGAGCGGCAACGTCACCCAATTGCGCAAGTCATGCTCGGCCAGATCGACCAGTTCCAAGCTGCCACCGCCAAGGTCACCCACGATCCCGTTCGCATTCTCGATGCCGGCCATGACACCATTGGCAGCGAGATCCGCCTCACGTTCACCCGACAGGACAACGATCTCACCGCCCGTAATCTTGCCCGCCTGATCGATAAACGCGTCACCGTCGGCGGCATCGCGAACGGCTGCGGTCGCAATGACATGCATCGGCCGCGCACCGACCGCCTTAGCCACCGCGCGAAAGCGGCGCAAGGCAACGAAAGCGCGCTCGCTGGCCTCCTTGCCAAGTCGCCCTTCGCTTGCCACACGGCGGCCCAGCCCACAGAGCTCTTTTTCGTTGAAAATCGGCGCCGGGCTACGCTTGGCCCCTTCGTAGATGACGAGGCGTACGGAATTGGAACCGATGTCGACGACGGCGACCGGACGCTCCACCAGATGGCCTTGCGCCTTCAGCCCCCGTCGTGACCGACCACCCGCGCTTGTGCTTTCACTCATCATCCTTGCTCGCCGGCACCACGATACGCGGTGGAAAGCTCTCCATCAGCGAACCGCCTCTGCCTGAGAGACTGGGATTGTTCATGAAGTAATCGTGCGCATTGAATGGCCCGTCCCCTTTTTGTGGCACAATTCGCTCCCACGCTCCGTCGGCGCGTGCCTGCCAGCTCTGTTGATTGTCTTTCAAATTGGCAAGCATTATTTGCTCGAGCACCTGTTCGCGAACGGTCGTGTTGGTAATTTCGGCCAAGACCTCGACACGCCGTTCGAGGTTGCGCGGCATCAAGTCTGCTGAGCTGATGTATACGAGCGCGTTGGCGGACGGAAGCGGCTCTCCTGCGGCAAAACAGTAGATGCGGGAGTGCTCAAGGAAGCGCCCGACGATGCTTTTGACCCGAATATTTTCGGACAACCCGGCAACACCCGCCCGCAGGCAACAGATGCCGCGGACGACCAGATCAATCGGCACCCCCTCTTGGCTCGCCCGATAAAGCGCATCGATGATGTCGGTATCGACCAGCGAGTTCATCTTCATCCAGATGCCGGCCGGCTTACCCGCTCGCGCGTTGGCGATTTCATCGCCAATATTGCGCAGAAGCCGCGTCTTGATGCCGTGGGGCGATACTGCCAAGCCTTCCAGGTCCGCCAATTGCGCGCTCGAAGTGATGTAGTTGAAGACCTTCGTTACATCGCGCCCGATGGACGATCCGGCGGTAAAATAAGACAGATCGGTATAGATCCGCGCCGTGACCGGATGGTAGTTCCCGGTTCCGATGTGGCAGTAGGTGACGAGATTTCCAGCTTCGGTGCGCACGATCTGTCCCAGCTTGGCGTGAGTCTTGAGGTCGATGAAGCCGAAGACGACATGGGCGCCGGCGTTCTCGAGATCTCTTGCCCAGCGAATGTTCGCGGCTTCGTCGAACCGCGCCTTTAGCTCGATGATCGCCGTTACGGATTTGCCAGCGTCGGCGGCCTCCCTGAGGGCTGCAACGATCGGCGAATTGTTGCTCGTTCGATAGAGCGTCCACTTGATCGCGATCACGTCGGGATCCGCGACCGCCTGGCGCAGGAACCGTAGAACCACATCGAACGATTCATAAGGGTGGTGGACGATGATGTCCTTGGCGCGAATGGCGGCAAAACAGTCGCCATTGAACTCGCGAATGCGCTCGGGAAAGCGAATGTTGAATGGCGGGAAGATCAGATCGCCGCGATCCCTGACGATGAGCTGCGAGGTGTCGGCGAGCCCCAGCAGACCGTCCTGCAGGATCACCTCGTCCTCGCCCACCTCGAGCTTGCTGTGCACAAATTTCTGCAGGTCGTTCGGCATCGAGGCATCGATCTCGAGGCGAATGACCGAGCCACGTCGTCGCCGCTTGAGCGCCGTTTCGAACAGGCGCACGAGATCTTCGGCCTCCTCCTCAACTTCGATGTCACTGTCGCGCAAGACACGGATCGCGCCTTGTCCGACGGCCTCGAAGCCATTGAACAACTGCGGC
>JAUVMS010000182.1 GCA_030600135.1 Hyphomicrobiales bacterium
AGTTTTTTGTTCTTCTCCCGAACAGTTTTGATTGGCGGAGCAATGACCAAGCATGACTGCCGGGAAGCCGCCGAGACGCACGCGTGAGCGAGTACGGGACTTGACCAAGGAGGAGGCACAGCTCTGGTCGAAGGTCACCGACGGTGTCGCACCGCTCGAGCAGGGTAGGCGGCAAGAAACTCCTTCCGCTAAGGATGAGACGAGGGCGGACCACACGAAATCATCGCAGCAAGCAGGTGCGGGTCAATCGGCCAGCCACGACCTGAAGAGCAAGGAATTTGATCGAGAGCCCGTCCGCGATGCGCCATCAAATCATGCGTCCTTCGATCGTCGCGCTGCCCGCCAACTTGCGTCAGGACGACGGGACATCGAAGCGGTTCTTGATCTGCATGGGTTGCGCCAGCGAGAGGCGCACAGGGCGCTCATGAGCTTCTTGGCCAGCGCCCAACACCGGGGGTATCGCTATGTCAAGGTGATCACCGGAAAGGGCAGGCCGCGGGAGTTGGACGTGTCATTTGACGACGATGGCGAGCGCGGCGTGCTGAAGCGGATGGTGCCGGCGTGGCTTGGCGAACCGGCATTGCGTGCCTTGGTGGTCAGCTACACATCGGCGGGGCGAGGCCATGGTGGCGAGGGCGCGCTCTATGTACAGGTGCGCCGTGCTCGGCAAAAGTCGGGAAAATCCTCTAAAGGATGAACTTGGAAAGATCGGCATTCTTTGCAAGGTCGCCGATATGCTCGTCGACATAAGCTTTGTCGATGATCACCGAATCGCCGGATCGATCCGCGGCTTCGAAACTCACTGTGTCGAGGACGCGCTCCATCACGGTCATAAGTCGCCGCGCGCCGATGTTTTCGACGTTTGAATTCACTTCAACGGCAATATCGGCCAGGGCATCGATGCCATCCTCGGTGAACTGCAAACTCAGGCCCTCGGTCGACATCAAGGCGATGTACTGCTTGATGAGGCTGGCCTTTGGCTCGGTCAGGATGCGTTTGAAATCATCCTTCGTCAGGGCCCGCAATTCCACCCGGATGGGCAAACGACCCTGTAGCTCCGGCAGCAAATCCGAAGGCTTGGAAACGTGGAAGGCACCGGAAGCGATAAATAAGATGTGATCGGTATTGACTGGACCATACTTGGTGCCGACGGTCGTGCCTTCGATCAGCGGTAGGAGATCGCGTTGTACGCCCTCGCGGCTCACATCTCCGCCAATGCGCTCCGAGCGGGCGCAAATCTTGTCGATCTCGTCGAGGAAGACAATGCCGTTATTCTCCACGTTGCTGATTGCCTCCTGGACGATTTGATCATCGTCGACAAGTTTGTCCGATTCCTCGGCGATCAAATACTCGTGGCTTTCGCGCACGGACATGCGGCGCTGTTTGGTGCGCTGACCGAAGGTCTTGCCGAGAATGTCGTTGAGGTTGATCATGCCGACTTGCGAGCCGGGCATGCCGGGGATCTCGAAGCCGGGCATCATGGAACTGGTGTCGGCCACTTCGACGTTCACCTCGCGGTCGTCTAGTTCGCCGTCTCGTAGCTTCTTGCGAAAACTGTCCCGGGTTTCCTTGCGTGCCTCCGGGCCGACGAGGGCGTCAAGCACGCGTTCTTCGGCATTCAACTGAGCTTGCGCACTGACATTCTTGCGTTTGCTGACGCGGACCAACGAGATGCCTGTTTCGACCAAGTCACGGACGATTTGATCAACATCGCGGCCGACGTAGCCGACCTCGGTGAACTTCGTGGCTTCGATCTTGATGAATGGGGCATGCGCGAGCTTGGCGAGCCGGCGCGAGATTTCGGTTTTTCCGACGCCTGTCGGACCGATCATGAGGATGTTTTTGGGCAGGACCTCGTCGCGCATATCCTCTTCGAGCTGCTGGCGGCGCCAACGATTACGCAGGGCGATGGCGACGGCTCGCTTGGCGTCATTTTGGCCGATGATGTAGCGGTCGAGCTCTGAAACGATCTCGCGGGGAGAGAAGTTGGTCATTCTATCGTGTCGATCCTCATTGGGCTCGAAAGCTTTAGCTGCGAAGCGTAAACTACCGATCGCTCGCCAGCGACTCAACGATGAGATTGTCGTTGGTGTAAACGCAAATCTCGGACGCAACCGCCATCGCGCGTCTGACGATTGCCTCGGCTTCGAAGTCGGTATCGAGCAGGGCACGTGCGGCTGCCAGCGCGTAGTTGCCGCCTGAGCCGATGCCCATGACATCGTTTTCAGGCTCGAGCACGTCTCCGGTGCCGGTGAGAACGAGCGTGCTCGCTTTGTCGGCCACCAGCATCATCGCCTCGAGCCGCCTTAGGTAACGGTCGGTGCGCCAATCCTTGGCAAGCTCGACGCAAGAGCGAACCAGCTGGTCGGGATACTGCTCAAGCTTGGATTCGAGCCGCTCGAAAAGGGTGAAAGCGTCGGCCGTGGCGCCGGCAAAGCCGGCGATCACGTTGCCGTTGCCGAGTGAGCGGACTTTCTTGGCATTGGATTTGATGACTGTTTGGCCGAGGCTGACTTGGCCATCGCCGGCGATGACGACCTTGCCGGCCTTGCGGACCGTCAAAATCGTCGTGGCATGCCACGGATCGTTTGTGGTGGTTGAAATGGTGTGTTGCTGCATTTGTTCTAACTCGGTCGGCATATTGGCGTGCGCCGGCCATCTTTCAAGAGCAGGTGAGGACGTGAGTCTGTCGTGTGGCGCTTCACTGCGTCAGCTGGTAGACCCTTGATATCGATTGAGCAACCGACAATTGGGAGCCGCAGGCTTGACTGAGCGAAAAGCATCCGTAGAGCGCAAGACCAAAGAGACGCAGATCACCGCCAAGGTCAATCTGGACGGAAGCGGCGCATTTGCGGTCGAAACCGGAATTGGCTTTCTCGATCATATGCTCGAGCAGCTGGCGCGGCATTCGCTCGTGGATATCAAGCTCAAGGCGGTGGGCGATCTGCACATCGATCAGCACCACACGACAGAGGACTGCGGCATCGTGCTCGGTCAGGCGGTTGGCGAGGCACTGGGGGAGCGGCGAGGCATCACACGGTATGCGTCGGTGCACCTGCCAATGGACGAGACGATGACCCGTGTCGCCGTTGATGTGTCCGGGCGGCCCTATCTCGTCTGGGACGTCGAATTCCAGCGGCCCAAGGTCGGCGACATGGACACAGAACTCTTTCGTGAATGGTTTCACGCCTTTGCCCACAATGCCGGAATTACGCTGCATGTCGCCAATCTCTATGGTGAGAACAATCACCACATTGCTGAGACATGTTTTAAGGGGTTGGCTCGGGCGCTACGCACGGCGGTTGCCATCGATCCACGCCAAGCGGATCGTGTTCCGTCGACAAAAGGAACCCTCAGCGGATGAAGCTCTATACAGTTCACCAGCCGGATGAGAAGACCGCGGACCCTCTGGAAATTGCCGAGCGCATCGTCTTTGTGAAGGACGGCTTTGCCTGGATTGCGCTCCTAATTCCAGCGCTTTGGGCGCTTTGGAACCGCATGTGGCTGGTATTCGTCGGCTATCTCTTGCTTGCCAGCATCGTTCAGTCGGGCCTTATGGCGCTCGGCTCGAGCACTGAAACGATTGCGGCTGTCACGGTCCTCATCAATCTGCTGTTTGCACTGGAGGCCAACAACTTGCGACGGTGGACGTTGGAGCGAAAGGGTTTCACCGAGATTGGTGCCGTCGCCGGACGGTCGTGGGAGGAGTGCGAAGCACGGTTCTTCGCCAACTGGGTCGAGGCGCAATCGGGGCAATTTGGATCGTCAAGCAGACCTAGCGCGGTGACGTCAACCCCAACCGCGGTTCCGACCGTTGGGATCGTCGGGCGGGCTTAGGCTACGTCGACGTTCATCGCACGAGGCGGCCCAATGCAACGCATTACCATCGTCGACTACGGATCCGGCAATCTGCACTCGGCCGCCAAGGCATTCGAGCGGGCCGCCAGGGAACGCGAAATCACCGCTGAGGTCGTCGTCAGCGGGCGGCCCGAGGACGTCGCCTCGGCAGACCGGATCGTGTTGCCGGGAGTTGGCGCGTTTGCCGACTGCCGGGCTGGTCTTGATGCGGTCGAGGGGCTACGTGACGCCTTGTACGATGGCGTATGGAAAAAGGGGCGGCCGTTCCTTGGGATATGTGTCGGTATGCAACTGATGGCGGATCGCGGTCTTGAGCACGGTCCGACAGACGGCTTGGGCTGGGTCCCAGGTGAGGTTAGAGCCATCGAACCGACGGATCCGGCGCTCAAAATTCCGCATATGGGCTGGAATACGCTCAATGTGGTCAATGCCCACCCGCTGCTCGACGGAATTGAAACCGGTTCCGACGGCTGGCACGCCTATTTCGTGCATTCCTATCACCTGGCGGCGGGGGAGCGAGCCCAACTGGTGGCCGAGACGGATTATGGGGGGCCGGTGACGGCGATCGTCGCCAGGGACAACATGATCGGCACCCAGTTTCATCCGGAAAAGAGCCAGCGGCTTGGCCTGAAGCTGATCACCAACTTCTTGTGCTGGTCTCCCTAGTGGTCATCTGCATTGTCCTCAAACAGGTCCAGCTGGCCCGGGATGCTCCAGCGCCGGCGTTGGCGGTGCTCAGCGAAGTCCGTGTCAGCAAGACGCTGCGGAAACAGGGCGCGGTATATGCGCTTGGCCTCGGCGAAGCTCTGTGGGTGCCGCCGCAGCATCCAGACTTCGTAGAGACGGCGACTGTCGACATCGAAGCGGCGCGCAAGTCGGCGTGTCGGCACACCGAGCCAGCGGCCGATCCAGACCACGACGGCATCGTCAAATGTCAACTGGCGCCGCATTGAAGCCTCTGACCACGCCGGGCCGGGGATGACAGCCTCGCTCAACCATGGCAAAACGCGGCCCATGATCCTCTTTCCCGCCATCGACCTCAAGGACGGGCAGTGCGTGCGTCTACGCCAAGGCGAGATGGACGCCGCCACCGTGTTCAACGACGACCCAGCACAGCAAGCGGCGAGCTTTGCAGCAGACGGGTTTTCGTGGCTGCATATCGTCGATTTGAACGGTGCATTCGAGGGCCGGCCCGTAAACGCCGCCGCCGTAGAGGCGATTCTGGATGCGATTTCGATACCGGCACAGCTCGGTGGCGGGATCCGAAACTTGCAGACGATTGAGGTTTGGCTCGACAAGGGCATCCGTCGGGTGATCCTCGGAACCGTCGCGGTGCGCGATCCCGATCTGGTGCGTGAGGCTTGCCGCGTGTTTCCTGGACGGGTGGCGGTCGGAATCGATGCCAGGCAAGGCAAGGTGGCAATCGAAGGGTGGGCCGAGGTCAGCACATTGACGGCGATCGATCTTGCTCGGCGGTTCGAGGATGTCGGTGTGGCGGCGATCGTTTATACCGATATTGATCGCGATGGCGTGCTCAGGGGGCTCAACCTTGAAGCGACGATCGAGCTGGCACGCGCCGTCTCGATCCCTGTCATTGCATCCGGTGGGTTTGCCTCAATCGACGATGTGAAGCAATTGATGCAGCCCGAATACGCGATGCTTGAAGGCGCGATTGCTGGGCGAGCGCTTTACGACGGGCGGCTCGATGTGGGCCAGGCGTTGCGGGTGTTAACTGGGGAGCCGACGTGAAAGTTTCATTGATTTATGCCTACTGGCCGAACCGACCGTTGGGCGTGACGTGGTGCGATTTGCCATGGGCCCTGCGCGACGCCGGAATTGCCGAGCGATTGCGACAGGATGGGCATGAGCTGGAAGAAACGGTGCTGGTGGCCCATGGCGCGGCTGCTGGTGACTTGAAGGGTGGCTTCGAGTTGGCTGGGCGGCTCAGTGATCAGATCAAGCGGGCACGGGCAGATGGCAGCGTGGTGATTGTCCTGTGTGGTAGCTGTTCCGTAGCCGCCGTCGGCGCCGCATCGGGCCTCGGCGGGCGACGAACGGCCATCGCCTGGTTCGATGCCCATCCCGATCTCAACACGCCGGAGACGACATCGAGCGGCCTGTTCGAGGGAATGGCTTTGGCGTCGGCTTTGGGACTTGCTTGGCGCAGCATGGCTGAAACCCATGCCGGGCTCGAGCCGATTGCAACCGATACGGTGGCGCTTTTCGGTGCGCGTGATGTCGATGGTGCCGAGCAAGACCTGATCGACAACGCGAATATTCCGATATTTCAACAGCCTGCAGAGCTTGCGAGATTTGTCAGTAAACAGCCTCAGACTTATATCCATCTTGATATGGATGTGCATGATGCGCTCACTGTGCGAACCAACAGCTTTGCCGTTCCGGGCGGGCCCAGCGTTGACGACGTTCGTGGCGCAATCGGGCAGATCGCAAACGGTTGCGTGCTTGGCCTCACCGGTCTCGATCCGCAAGCCGCTGATGCCGAGGCTGCAATGGAGATAGCGATTGATCACGTGGCTGCGTTCCTGGCAGCGCGCGAGGTGGTGTCATGAGCCTCAAGAGCCGGGTCATCCCGTGCCTCGACGTCAAGGACGGTCGGGTCGTAAAGGGCATCAACTTCGTCGATCTGCGCGATGCCGGTGATCCCGTCGAAGCGGCGGAAGCCTACGATGCGGCAGGGGCGGATGAGCTTTGCTTTCTCGACATAACGGCGAGCCACGAACGCCGCGGCATCATTCTCGATATCGTACAGCGCACGGCGGAGCGATGTTTCATGCCGCTTACCGTGGGTGGTGGCGTCAGGGCCACTGAGGATATCCGTCAGCTGCTGAGGGCCGGCGCCGACAAGGTGTCGATCAACACGGCGGCGGTTCGTGATCGCCAGCTCGTGCGCCAGGCGGCAGAAAAATTTGGCAGCCAGTGCATCGTCGTTGCGATCGATGCGAAGCGAGTTTCAGCGGATGGCGATGATCCGCGTTGGGAGATTTTCACCCACGGGGGGCGAGA
>JAUVMS010000168.1 GCA_030600135.1 Hyphomicrobiales bacterium
GTCGAGCGCGAAGAGCTTTTTATTGTGGAGATAAACAAACGCTGTGCCCTTGTCGTCGAGCATGATTATAAGTTCCTGAGCTTCGTTGAATAGTTTCTTCCGTTCAATCCTTCGGGACGCATGATTATGAATTTCGGACCGATCAACCAGGCGGGCGGAGAAAAACGTCTCAACGTCATCTTCTCGCGAGCCAAACATCACATGGTGGTCGTGTCATCGATCGAGCATCACCAGATCACGAACGATCACAATGTCGGTGCCAACGCGCTCAAGCAGTATCTGAGATATGCAGCCGCCGCATCAATCGGAGATCAAGATGAGCTTCGCGCATGTCTGCTGCAATTCGGGGCCGACAGGAATGATCGGGTAGACAACGCGCCAACAACAGCTCTCGCGGAGCGATTGCAAAAGCGGCTTCAGGGTCGAGGCTATGATGTCGAGCAGACCTATGGCCAGTCCACCGTCACTTGTGATCTGGCCCTTCGCAAAAGCGAGGATGACGCATTTGGCTTGGCCTTGTTCCTCGATGACGACAAGCACTACGGCACCACTGATCTCGTCGAAAGATACGTCACGCGACCTGAGATCTTCCGAGCATTCGGCTGGCAGGTCGAGCACGTTCTAGGCCTGGATTGGTTCCGCCCGGAAAGACGGCTTCTGGGCCGAATTGACAATTATTTTCCTAAGGAATTAGACGACGGACGCCCGACGCTGACAGTCGTAGAATGAGCTGTTCCAGATACCTCAAATAAGTACCAGCAGCGATAATCAGGACAAGCGAGACAAGCTCCCAATGGGCCTTCCCCCCGCGCGGGCATGGGTTATGCTTCTTCACATCTTCTAAACAGAAAACATTTGGAGATGGGTGGTTTCACCGGTAGTAAAATTTTGCGTTGGCTAGAAGCGGGCTTCTGGCGCACAAAGCTATGAGGGAGGAATGCAATGGACAGGAACCATCTCAAAGTGACAAACATAAATGGCGCGCTGGACGAGATGGCCCCGGGCCTTTCGCGGCGTTCGTTTTTCTTTGCCGCCGGTGCGGCAGGTGTCGGTGCGGCGGCAACGGTTTTGGGTTCAGAGCCGGCCACCGCCCAATCGACCGATTGGAAGCAGCCAGGCAACAATAACCACGTTATCGAACTGCAAAGTAAGACCGGCTTCCCCGATGGCGCCGTCAGCATCGATTTCTACGGCCATTGTGCAATCAAGCTGACATCGCCCGGAGGAGCGACGATCCTTTTCGATCCTTGGCGGGACGACCCGTCTGGCGCTTGGGGACTTTGGTTTAAGTACAAGTTCCCGGAAACTGTAGTCGACATCGCCATGTCGACCCACACCCATTTCGACCACGATGCCATAGACCGGCCGCACTCGACCATGGTTCTGGATCGGATGGTGGGTACGTTCGAATTTGCCGATCTCAAGATCACCGGCTTTGCCGACAAACACGCCTGCGTCGCGCCCGGATGGTATCCCTGGACCAACGCTTTGAAGGAATTCGGCGTTGAGGCCTGCCCGCCAAACAACGTTGGCCATATGGATATGGTCGTCTATCTCGTCGAAACCGGGGGCATTCGCACCTTGATTTGGGGCGACAATCGCCACAACCCGCCGGATGCCTTTTGGCAATCCGTCGGCCAGGTCGACGTGTTGACGCTGCCGGTGGACGGCTCGCAGCACATCCTGTCCTTTGATCAGGGCAACGCCATCGTCGAGCGCCTCAAACCCAAGGTCGTGATCCCGACGCACTATCTGGGCGAGACGACAACCTACACGCTGTCGACCCTGCAGCCGGCCGATGAATGGGTGAAGAGCCAAAAGAGTTTCAAAATGCTCGATGGCCCGAGCCTAAGCCTTGCGGCGGCCGACGTCGGCAAGATGGATCGGGAGTTCATGTATTTTGGCCACCAAGCACAAAAGGCGTGATCTTGACGTTGTAAGCCATGGGGGAGTCCACCTAAGGCTGGCCTCCCCTCGTCGGTTGGGTTCCCTGCCCGGCGCTGGAATCTAAGCTTGCCAGCCCAGATGCCATCGGCCAGCTGCCTACTTGGCTTTTTTGGATTTGGCGCCGTCGCGCTCGGAAAGTTGCTTTTCCAAGCTGTCAAATCCGCAATTTGTTTCCAGCGCGGCTTCGACACCAACGCAGCTCGAACTGAGCTCGCGCGCCGCAGCCATTTTCTCGATAGGAAACACAACTTGTCCGATGTCCCGACGGTCCTTGGTTGGTTGGTGTTTTCTGGAGGCCATCATCCTCGCTCCCGTGAATGGAGTTTGCGAGCTGCTCGCAACCTGAGCAACCGGTAGAGCTAACCAAGCATTATAGGCACTCCGCTTTCATGTGAAAGGGAAGCTGATTTGCACGCTCTGAAGGATTTGTGGCGTCCGCGGGTCGGCTGAGCGTAGGGCGTGCGATTGACCGGATCGAAGCTATCCAATCGACAAGAAGGGCCGGTAATCGCCTACAAAGCCCGCGTTCGCAACAAAAAGGGCCGCACTGGGCGGCCCGTTGCCGAAACCTGTCGTCGCGCCTCAGTGCTCCAACTTCGACCAGATGAGCCGCTTGGTGAGATAGAGCAGCACCGCCAGAATGATGAGATAGATCAGCACTCGAAGCCCGAGGCGTTTGCGTTCTTCGAGCTTTGGCTCCGCCGCCCACATCAGGTACGCGGAGACGTCGCGCGAGTATTGATCGACCGTCTTGGGCGAACCGTCCGTATAATCCACCAGATCATCGGAGAGCGGTGACGGCATGGCGATTTGATGTCCCGCAAAAGCGGCATTGTAGTGCATCCCTTCCACCATCTCGGTGCCCTCGGGCGCGTCCTCGTATCCGGTCATCAAAGCGTGCAAGTAGTCCGGTCCACCTTCCTGATAGCCGGCGATGATATCGCGCGCCCACCCCAGTGGCGCGAACGCCGCATGCGTGGGGATCGACCGTGCCTTCGCCATGACTGAGAGATCGGGAGGCAGGGCACCGCCATTGACGGCGCGCGCCTCGTTGTCGTTGGCGTAGGGCGATCTGAATGCGTCGGCCGGTCGGCCGGGGCGCTCGAACATTTCGCCGTCGTCGTTAGGACCATCTGGAACTTCCACGGCCGCGGCGATGGCCTTGACGGCGTCGGCGGAAAACTCCGGACCGCCCGGCTCGCCTAGATTGCGATAGCGCAACAGCCGCATGCCGTGGCAAGCGGCGCAGACCTCTTGATAAACTTGAAAGCCGCGCTGCAGCTGGGCCCGGTCGTAGTGGCCGGTGACGCCACTAAAACTCCAAGGTTGCTTGGCAATTTCCGGCTCTTCACTAGCCGCATGGGCTGGCGTACCAAGGCCTGTACCCACAAACGCCAGCGAAAGCGCTATGATGGCGCCGCGCAGAGTTCGGCTTGGACGTCGGCTGTCCCCTGATATCGACATTGCTCCGCCCTCCCTCTAGCGCGTTTCTGGCGCGGCTGGCGCGCCACTCACCCCGGCGATGGCGCCGGCGTCCCCGTCGCCCTTCGACGCCTTGTCGAGCACATCCTCGGTGATGCTCTTTGGCGTTGCCCGGGGTGTTTCGATGGCGCCCAGCAGGGGCATGATGATGAGGAAGTGAATGAAGTAGTAGGCGGTGAAAATCCGTCCAAACGTGAGGTAGGCCCCTTCCGGCGGCTTCGCGCCCAGGTAGCCGAGCACCAGACATGTGATGACAAAAAGCCAGAAGAACCACTTGTAGAGCGGACGGTAACGGGCCGAGCGAACCCGAGAGGTGTCGAGCCACGGCACTAGGAACAGCACGGCAATGGAACCGAACATGGCGATCACCCCGAGCAACTTATTTGGGATCGCCCTGAGGATCGCGTAGTAGGGCAAAAAATACCACTCCGGCACGATGTGCGGCGGCGTTTGCAGGGGGTTCGCCTCGATGTAATTGTCGGCATGCCCGAGGTAGTTGGGCGCATAGAACACGAACCAGGCAAACAGCAACGCAAAAAGCGTCAGCGCAAACATATCCTTGGTCGTGTAGTAGGGATGGAACGGGATTGTGTCCGAGTTTTGCTTAACTGAAACGCCTGTTGGATTGTTGTTGCCCGGTACGTGCAGTGCCCAGATATGCAGCACCACAACGCCTGCAATAGCGAACGGTAGCAGGTAGTGCAGACTGAAGAGCCGGGTAAGCGTCGTGCCGGTGACCGAGTAACCGCCCCAAATCCATTCCACGATAGCCGTCCCGACGCCCGGTATGATCGAATCGAGCGACGAAAACAAATTGGTGATCACCGTCACCGCCCAAAAACTCATCTGACCCCAGACCAGCGAGTAGCCCATGAACGCCGTCGCCATCATCAACAGAAGGATAATGACACCCAAGATCCACAGCACTTCGCGAGGCGCCTTGTAGGATCCGTAGTATAGTCCCCGGAAGAAGTGAATATAGACGGCGACGAAGAACATCGAAGCGCCAACCGCGTGAGTGTAGCGCATCAACCAGCCCCAATTCACGTTGCGCATAATATGCTCAACGCTATCAAACGCCATTTCGGCGCTCGGCTGATAATGCATCGCTAGAACGACGCCAGTGATGATCTGCACAGCGAGACAGAAGGTCAAAATGCCACCATACGTCCACCAGTAGTTGAGATTGCGTGGTGTTGGAAAAGCATTGACCTGATCGTGCATGAGCCGCGGCAGCGGCAGCCGATCGTCCAGCCAACGCTCGACGCCGGTGTTCGGCTGATAGGTCGATTCGTGCTGAGCCATGGTTTCGCCTTTAGCCGATCTTGACTTTTGTGTCCGAGACAAACTCGTAATGAGGGACATCCAGATTGCGCGGCGCCGGTCCTTTTCGAATCCGCCCCGCCGTATCGTAGTGCGAGCCGTGGCACGGACAGAACCAGCCGTCGAATTCGCCCTTCTTATCGCCAAGTCTTTGGCCCTTCGGGATGCAGCCCAGGTGGGTGCAAATACCGACCAGGATGAGCCAGTTTTCGTGGTCTTTCTTGGTGCGGTTGATGTCGGTCGCGGGCGCATCCTCTGGCAGGTCGGCATTGCGCGCTTCCGGGTCCGGAAGATCGCTCACATTGGCCTCGTTGGCCAATTTGATCTCCTCTTCCGTTCGGTGCCGGACGAAGATCGGTTTGCCGCGCCAAAGTACTGTGACGGCTTGGCCAGCCTCAATCGGTTCCAAGTCAACCTCGATGGATGCCAGCGCCTGGGTCGAGGCGTCCGGATTCATCTGGTCAACCAACGGCCACAAAGCGGCCGCTCCGCCGACGGCGGCAAAGGCGCCTGTCGCAACTAGCAGGAAATCGCGGCGCGTTGAATCTGACTGGTCAGTAGCCACCTACTGCCTCCCTCAAAGTCCTTCGTCTCAGGCCCGTTTGAACCAACGCCAGCCGGCCGGCCCGCACACCGTTCAAACCTCAAGATGCGCGCAATCAGCTCTCGGACGCAAGGCTCTTACCAAGATGGCACGCGCACTTTCACCACGCACCCCAAGGTGGATTGCGAAACGCGCGACTTTTTGGCACCCTTTTCAAGATTACTCAAGCGCTGGCGTCATGCAATTCGCCCGCTTCGGTCCAGTTAGCGGCCCGCAAATCGTCGCAGCTTTCACGCGCGTCGGGCCATTGGGCCTGCTTACAGCTTCCACGTTGTAGCTGTTGGCCGATCAAAAATTTTCGGGTGAATGGTAGACGTTTGGCTTGGCACGGAGCGGATTTCCGTCGCTGTGTCATCGACCTTGTCCTCGAGCGGCCGCGCGACCATAAAAGCTCACTTATCTTGAATCGCGGGCCCGATATCGGATGACGCTAAAGCAGATCGACAATTGGCCGCATAGTAATTCGGTTGATCGGCGCATCCGATCGAAAAGCCTGGAGGTTGCATGAGGCTGGCGCTCTTTCAACCCGATATCCCCCAAAACACGGGCACCATCCTACGCACCGCGGCCTGCCTCGGCGTTGCCGTCGACATCATTGGCCCGGCCGGTTTCGATATCTCCGACAAGGCCCTGCGCCGCGCCGCAATGGACTACATCGATCGGGCCGTCATTACCCACCACGTTTCATGGCAAGCCTTCATCGAGAGCAGGAGCGATGGTCCGGGGCGATTGATATTGCTGACGACGCAGGCCCCAACACCCTTCACCGGCATCGATTTTCGGCCCGACGATGTTCTCCTCCTCGGGCGCGAAAGCGCCGGCGCGCCTGACGCGGTTCACGAAGCTGCGGACGAGCGCGTCAGGATTCCGGTGAAAGCCGGTTTGCGTTCGCTTAACGTTGCCGTTGCGGCCGCCATTGTTTTGGCCGAAGCAATGCGCCAAACCGGCGCATTCGAAGGGGATTGCCTGTTGTGACGCGGCAGCGAACGCGAACCCGGCTCAAGGCGGCGGAGGCACGCCGCCTGGCCATTGCTTCACAAGGCTTGGCACGGCCGCGACCACAAACCGTCGCGCTATCGGACATGCGCCGAACAGTGCGTCGATTGGGGTTGCTGCAAATCGATTCCGTCAATGTCCTCGTGCGGGCCCACTATCTGCCCCTCTTTTCGCGGCTTGGGGCTTATTCCCCGAGCGCACTTGACGACGAAGCCTACAAGGGCCGCCGTCGTTCGCTGTTCGAGTATTGGGGTCATGAGTGCTCGCTCATTCCGGTCAAAATGCACCCACTGTTTCGCTGGCGAATGGCCGCGGCCGAGCGTGGCGAGGGGCTTTATCGCGACATTGTGGAATTTGCCGACGGGCACCGCGATCTCATCGATCGCATCCTCTTCGAGATCGAAGCCAATGGCCCGCGAAAAGCCTCGGAAATAGATGCGGCCGACAACAGCGTCAGCGGCTGGTGGGAGTGGGGCTCGGCCAAGCAAGCACTAGAATGGTTGTTTTGGACCGGGCGGGTCACCACGGCCCGCCGCGGCAATGCCGGCTTTGCCCGCATCTACGACCTGACAGAGCGCGTCCTGCCGGCAGCGATCATGGATTTGCCGACACCAGCGCCCGAGGTGGCGCAACGCGAACTCGTTCGCCATGCCATCGCCGCACTCGGTGTTGCCACCGAAACCGATCTCCGTGACTACTTTCGATTGTCGGCTGGCGACGCCAAGCAGCGGATCGCCGAACTGGCAGAAGCAGGCGAACTGCTCGCCGTTGAGGTTGAGGGCTGGGACCGGCCGGCCTGGTCGCCGGACGGATCGAAGGTCGCGGTCTTGTTCGCTCCTGCCGGCGGAATAGGCGTGCTTGATACCGCCGGTGGCCCTGCCATCGACATCGTCGCTGGAGAATCGCGAAACA
>JAUVMS010000255.1 GCA_030600135.1 Hyphomicrobiales bacterium
GTTTTTACTCTAGGTTTTTTTGGCGGCATGAAACCGAGACACGCCGGGCCAATTGGTGAGCCCACATTGATCGCAGCGGCCTATGGGCGCCGTATCCTAAGACTTTAGTCGAATAAATGATTTCGTCGGACGGTTCGTGACAGATTGGGCTTGGCTGGATACAAATCGTATTGAATACTAATCAAAAATGGGAGAGCCGAACGAACCGGTCCCCCGCCGCCATAGAGGCGGTCAACAAGCAGTCACTAGGGGAGGATTGGCCTTGACGGACAAGAGCCTAACAGCGGACCACGCCGACGAACTCGTCGCACAGGTCGCATCGGGTGCGCGCAATCCTGCAGGTTGGCAGGGAACGCTGTTCTTGGTGATCGCATTTACGTGGTCAGTGTTTCAGCTTTATGTGCCGTCGAACTTTCCATTCATTCTCAAAGAGGTCACGGGCGCAGACTTCTTTACAACCATCCAGCTCGAAGCACGCCGCATCCATCTCGCGTTTGCACTGGTTCTGGCGGCGCTCGCTTACCCGCTGTTCAAATCCTCTTCGCGTGATCGCATACCTTGGTATGATTGGATCTTGGCCGCACTGGGCATTATCGTATGCCTTTACGCGGTTCTGTATCGGGTCGAGATCGCCGAGCGGTCCGGCATCATCTCCAATTTTGAGATCTGGCTTTCCGTCACTGGCATGATCGTTCTTGCCATTGCTGTATATCGTTCGCTCGGACTACCGCTCATCGCCGTGGCCGGTGTCTTCGTGCTTTACGTCTTCTTTGGTGGCCAGGACTGGATACCAGAAATGATCCGCTGGAAGGGCGCATCGACGGGCAAGGCGATGTGGCACTATTGGATGCAGGACGAGGGCGTGTTCGGCAAACCGTTGGATGTCTCGGCATCCCTGATTTTCCTGTTCGTCTTGTTCGGGTCGATTTTGGAGAAGGCTGGGGCTGGCAATTATTTCATCAAGCTGGCATTTGCGCTCCTTGGCCACCTCAGAGGCGGGCCTGCCAAGGCAGCAGTGGTCGCCTCGGCGTTGAGCGGTATTTATTCGGGTTCCTCCATCGCCAACACGGTTACGACCGGCACCTTTACGATCCCGCTGATGAAAAAGACCGGTTTTTCAGCCGAAAAAGCTGGCGCGGTTGAGGTTGCCTCGTCGACTAATGGCCAGCTTACACCGCCCGTCATGGGGGCCGCCGCGTTTCTGATAGCGGAGTTTACAGGCGTGCCCTATACGGACCTGCTGAAACACGCATTGCTCCCGGCGGTTATCTCCTATATCGCCCTGGTCTACATCGTCCACCTCGAAGCGCTCAAGCTCGGCCTGAAGGGGATGGAAAAGCCAGAATCAACGTCAACACTCGTACGCAAGCTGATGAATGTGTTGATCGGCTTTATCTTCGTGGCGGTGCTCATTCTGGCAATTCACTACACGCTCATGGCGGCGCGCTCGGCATTCCCTGGTATGACGCTCTATACCGTTATGGCCATATGTGGCGTGATCTATCTCGTGTTGCTGATGGTTGCATCGCGCCGGCCTGACCTCGAGATGGACGACCCCGACGCACCGTTGACGGTGCTGCCGCGAGCCGGCGACGTGGCGATTACCGGGCTTTACTTCGTACTGCCCATCGTCATCCTTATTTGGTGCATCCTGCCGACGCCTGATCGCCTGTCGCCAGGTTACGCCGCTCTTTGGGCGACCGTTGCGATGATATTCGTTGCGCTCACTCAGCATCCGCTCAAAGCGATGTTCCGAAGTGGTGTCGGGATGGCCGGAAGCTTCTCGCGCGGCGTTGGCGAATGGTTTGACGGCATGATCTCTGGCGCGCGTGCCATGATCAGTATTGCCGTGGCGACGGCAGCTGCGGGCATCATAGTCGGCTCGCTCAGTTTGACGGGCGCACACAACGTGATCCTGGAACTGGTCGAGGCGATCTCGGGCGGCAACCTGATGCTGCTTCTCGTGCTGGTGGCCTTCATCAGCTTGGTGCTCGGCATGGGCCTGCCGACGACGGCGAACTACATCGTCGTCTCATCGCTGATGGCGCCGGTTATCGTGGCGCTCGGAGCCAAGAGCGGCCTGCTGATCCCAGTCGTGGCAGCACATCTCTTCGTCTTCTACTTCGGGATCTTGGCTGACGATACGCCACCGGTGGGATTGGCCGCATTTGCGGCCGCCGCCATATCCGGCGGTGATCCGATTAAGACCGGTATCCAGGGCTTTTCCTATGACATTCGGACGGCGTTGCTGCCGTTCCTGTTCGTTTTCAACACCGAGTTGTTGTTGATGGATGTAACCTTTGGAAAGGCGATATTTGTTTTCGTTATCTCGGTCATTGCGATGATGCTATTTGCGGCGGCAACTCAAAGCTACTTCTTTGCCAAGAACTACATATGGGAGTCGGCGATCTTGCTACTGATCGCATTTACACTCTTCCGTCCGGGCTATTGGCTCGACAAAATCCAGCCGCCTTATGACTCGCGTCCTGGTTCCGAGATCGCCGAAATCGCAGGCAATGTGGGAGCGGGCGAACAGCTCAGAGTGACCATCGCGGGGCCGGACTTCAATGACCCCGATAGCACAACGCAAACCGACATTGCCATTGATCTCGGGGCTGCCGGCGACGGCATGGCTCGTATCGAAAAGCAAGGGTTGTTTGTGACGGTCGAAGACGGCAAGGCGCTCTTTGAAGAGCCGAGCTTCACGAGCCCATTCAAAGACTTAGGCAGAACATTCGAATTCGCAGGCGACAATCCCGTGGTTGTCCAGGCCGTGCACAAGCCGAGCGATCGTATGCCCAAAGAGATCCTCTACATCCCAGCCCTGCTGTTGCTGCTGGTCGTGATCTTCCTGCAGCGCCGTCGGCAAACACAGCCCGCATTCTGAGGAGGTCAATCCCATGTTCAAGGGTGTTTTGGTTCCGATCGATGTCAACCAACCTAGTTCATGGGAAGAGGCTTTGCCGGTGGCGGCGGGTCTGGCCAAAGCCAACTCGGCGACACTGCACATCGTCAATGTCGTGCCGACATTCGGCATGCCCATCGTCGGCGGCTTCTTTCCAGAGGGTTTCGAGAAAAAGGCCCTGGCCCATGCCAAAGAAGAACTGGAGAAGGTGGCCGCCGGCGCTAACCTCGAGGGCGTGAAAATAGAGATCCACGTTGCTCACGGGACAATCTACGAAGAAATCATCGCGGCAGCCGACAAGCTCGATGTCGATCTAATTGTCATGACGGCGCATCGCCCCGAGCTGCAAGACTATCTGCTCGGTCCAAACGCGTCGCGCGTGGTGCGCCACGCCAAACAATCGGTCTTTGTCGTGCGCCAGTGAGGTCACCTCGAATTTCGCACGGGCGAGGCGGCGCCCCATCCGCGCCCGTCGATCGGACAAGCGGCAAACGTGCCAATGTACGGTTGGGCGGAGACAATTTGCGACTTGCGCCGGCATGATCGTGCGCTGATAGCCGCCGAGATCATCGAATAGCGCCTCGGCATTGGCAGATTTGCATGACGGGTTGGTGTATGGGTTGATCGCAGTATCACCACAATCGCGCGTCGGGCCATGAGGCTCTCGGCTGGCCTCGGTTTTCCGCAAGCGCTGAAAAGGATGAAAATGCGCATGACGGCATTCCTCAAATCCCTACCTTTGATGCTCCTGGTCCTGGTCGGCACCGGTTTGGACTCGAGCTATTCGGCTGAAAAGACATTCATCACGATCGGGACGGGGGGGCCCACAGGGGTCTATTTCGTAGTCGGCAACGCGATCTGCCGCATGGTGCACAAAGAAGCAGCGGAAGGCCGCAAGACGGGCCGCAAGCATGGCATTCGGTGCGCCGCGCCGTCGACGGGCGGATCGATTTACAACATCAATCAAATGAGCACGGGCGAACTGGACTTCGGCGTCGTGCAATCGGATTGGCAATACCATGCCGCCAATGGGACCTCGTTGTTTGAGGGCAAGAAGTTCGACAAGCTTCGGGCCGTGTTTTCCGTACATGCCGAGCCCTTTCAGATCCTTGTTGGGCAGGGCAAGGACATCTCGAACTGGCAGGACTTGAAGGGCAAGCGCGTCAATATCGGCAATCCGGGCTCCGGCCAGCGCGGCACGTTCGAGGTGCTGCTGGGGGCTTATGGTGTTGACAAGAGCTACTTCGGGCAGACCACGGAACTCACCTCGACCGAGCAGTCGCGGGCGCTCTGTGACGGCAACATCGACGCTTACGGTTATACCGTTGGCGTACCAAATGCTGGCGTCGCACAGGCCGCTGACGGATGCGGGGCGTCAATTATCAGTCTCGACGGCGACGAGGTGAAAATGCTGGTCGATGAAAACCCATTCTACACCATGGCGACGATCCGAGAGGGGGTCTATTCGACGACAGAAAGAGACATCACCACCTTTGCCGTCATGGCAACACTGGTCACAAGCGCCGATACGCCCGATGACGTCGTCTACGAGGTGGTGCGCGCAGTGTTTGAGAATCTCGACGATTTTCGCCGCTTGCACCCCGCATTCGCCGAACTCGACCCGCAGGATATGATCACGAAGGGAATCTCGGCACGCTTCCATCCCGGGGCGATCAAGTATTTTCAAGAAAAGGGCATGATGTGATCCACAGCCGCTAGCAGGCTGTTGAAGAACTCGGTGAGGTCGCGATGCGCACCGCTTCTCGTCGGATGCGAAAAAACCACAAGTGTCGCGATCCACACGAGTTCTTCAACAGCCTGCTAGGACCGAAGACATACTTCGGACATAGTGGCGATGTTGCTGGCGATCGATCCCTGGGACACGGGTCGGCCTTCTCATTCGTGTGCGTTGTGCACGAACATCCACATCAATAAATCAGCGTTACACGGGCGCCGTGGGGCATAGGCAATGGTCGCGAGCGATCTCGATTGCAGTGAGTGTAGCACTGCCCAGGACGCCTCAGAGACGCCAGGCAAGCACGCTGACGAGAAATCCAACAGGCGGACCAACCAGTCGATTGCGCGCGCGAGCGGTGAAATCGAGCTGGCAGCGCCTTATGGCGCCGTTTTCGCCGCGACCGCGCTTGCATGGTCGCTGTTTCAGCTCTGGATTGCCTCGCCGCTGCCATTTGCCCTCGACTTCGGCGTGATCTCGGGCCTTCCGGCGCGTGGTTTTCATCTCGGGTTTGCGCTGGTTCTCTGCTTTGTAGCCTTCGGCGCGATTGCTCGACCTGGCCCGCGGCGACCCACCGAACTCGATCTTGTGTTGGCCGTCGTTGCCGGTTTCGCAACGACATACGTTTGCTGGAACTATGACGGGCTTTCCCAGAGAGCCGGTCTGCTGCTCGAAAACCAGGCGTTCGGGGTCACTGTACCGACCGAAGTCATCATCGCCGGGATCGGGATCCTGCTTGTGCTTGAGGCTACGCGCCGCGCCATCGGCTGGCCGCTGGTGATCATGGCGGTCGCTTTTCTGGCTTATTCACTGTTCGGGCAAATGATGCCGGATCTGATCGCTCACAAGGGCGTCTCGCTTTCGCGCCTCGTTGGCTACCAGTGGCTCACTGGAGAGGCCATCTTCGGAATTCCGATCGATGTCTCGACGCGGTTCGTTTTTCTCTTCGTGCTGTTCGGTGCAATCTTGGATCGCGCGGGCGCCGGGCAATACTTCATCGATCTTGCATTCGCGCTGGTCGGCAAACGTCGCGGTGGACCCGCCAAGGCCGCGGTGCTGGCGTCAGGCATGACGGGCATGATATCGGGCTCGGCGATCGCCA
>JAUVMS010000319.1 GCA_030600135.1 Hyphomicrobiales bacterium
CAACGTTAGAAAATCACCGGGGAGTTCATGGCGCCACAACAGGGCCTTGATGGTCTCGGAGTTGGCCACCGAGTCAGAGGAAAAGTAGTTGATACCCAGCGATTGCGAAAAGTCCACGCCGCTCGTTCTGGTCAGCTGACTGAGGTGCAGATTGTTGAAGATAAAGTAGCCGGTTCCGATTCTCGTCCTATCGAGGAGACGCCAAGCGAACAATCCGTTGTATTGCTCACTGGCGGTAAAGTCCTGACCCCCGCCCTGCGACCCTTTCTGCATCATGATGGTCGGCGAAAACTGGTATAAAATGCCGTAGTTGTTCCAAAGGCGCTTGTTGAATTCGACGTAGGCCTCGGTGCGCTCGGGCGAAAGCGTGAACCGGCCCTTCGGCGGCCAGCCCGCGGCCTCAAACACGTCCACCTTTTCTTTGGCCTCGTCGAAAATTTGTCCAGCTGAGGGACCACTGTTGGCAACCTGGCCGGTGGCTATGCTCGCCGTTGATTGTGCGTTGGCCCCATCCAAAACGCCAAAACTGCAGATGGTCAGTAGGGTGAATACTGCCTCAAGGCCTCGATTGTTATAGTGATTCATCAATTAAATTCACCCAGATCAAAGACGATTGATTCGAACTCAGAGATGAATTCTGAGATTATGATTAGGAAACACAAGTATTGATCGCTCTTGCGTGAAAACTATCGGCACCGTGATGCACGCACGACACTTTCATTGACGCGGCAACAATCAGTGATCGCTTCCAAGACTTGAGCGCTTCTGGAGTACTCGTGCGAATCTGCGATCTCCGCATTCAAAGGCTCGATCATCGCCAATTCGCCGGTTCGCCAGCGCGCCGACAGGCCGTCGGTTCGTGATGCAGCCGTCTTTGCCAGGGGCGCCAGCATCGCGGCCCGAAGCGCTGCTGTTGGCTGGTCGGCGCAAAGACGCTAAAGGTCTGGCGAGTTCGAATTGCAGGAACAGGCCATGAGTTGGAAGCCGGAAGTCGACGAAATCGCTAGGCGTCAGGCCCTCGCGCTGGAGCAAGGTGGGCCAGACGCCGTCAACCGCCAGCACGCCAAAGGCCGGCTGACCATCCGCGAACGCATCGAGGCGCTGCTCGATCCCAGCTCTTTCGAGGAAGTCGGTAGTATCGCTGGCGAGGCCGAACTCAGCAACGATGGCGAACTCCAGGGCTTCACTCCAGCGAACTTTCTGCTTGGCTATGGCAAGATCGGAGGCCGGCGCTGCATCGTCGGAGGTGAGGATTTCACTCTCCGCGGCGGCTCGCCGAGCGAGGCTGGATTGCGCAAGAGTGTCTATGCCGAAGAGCTCGCGTGCCAGTACCGCGTTCCGCTCATTCGCCTCCACGAGGGTGCCGGCGGCAGCGTCGGGGGGACAGGTAAAAAGAGTGCACCTCCGCCTGTATTCGCGCCACATCGGTTTCGCTCCGTGGCTCAGGCCATGGCAAGCGTGCCCGTTGCGACGGCCGCACTCGGTGCCGTTGCGGGCATGCCGGCGGCACGTCTCGTTGCGGCGCACTTTTCAGTCATGTCGCGCAAGACCGCCCAGGTCCTCATTGCCGGCCCGGCCATCGTTCGTCGCGCGCTCGGTGAGCGAAAAACGAAAGAGGAGCTGGGGGATGCGGGCGTACACACGCACAATGGCGTGGTCGATAATGGTGCCAACGATGAGCTCGATGCGTTCCGGCAAATCCGAAGTTTTCTCGGATATCTTCCGGCACATGTCTGGGAACTGGCGCCAATAGCGTCGGCGGGAGATCCTGCTGACCGCCGGGAAGAGGCACTGATCTCGATTGTCCCGCGCGACCGCCGCAAACCTTACGATATGCGCCAGCTGCTCAACCTCGTGGTCGATCGCGAGACGCTCTTTGAGATCGGCGCGGGATATGGCCGCAGTCAGATCACCGGCCTGGCGCGTTTGAACGGTCAAACGGTTGGGATTTGGGCCAACGACTGTCGCCAACTGGCAGGCGCCATGACCGCCGACGGAGCGCAGAAGGCGCGCCGTTTCATCGAAGTTTGTGAAACGTTCCACTTGCCGATTGTGTGCTTCGTCGACGAGCCCGGTTTCATGATCGGCAGCAAGGCCGAACAGGAGGCGACAATTCGCCATGGCACGAACACCGTCATGACGGCCGCCATGACCAGTGTTCCCTGGGCATCAGTCGTGGTGCGCAAATCGTTCGGCGTGGCGCAGGCCGCCCACTACGGACCAGACGCCTACGTTCTCCTCTGGCCGTCGGCCGAGATGGGGGCGCTGCCGGTCGAAGGGGGAGTTGCGGTCGCATTTCACCGCGAGATTGCCGCAGCGGCAGACCCCGACGCGAAACGGCGCGAATTGGAAGAGCAGTTAGCCGCTCGACAATCGCCATTTCCCCGCACCGAAGCATTTTCAGTCCACGATATCATCGACCCGCGCGAGACGCGCATCATGCTCTGTCGCTGGATCGATCGGGTGCAACCGTTGCTGGCGAACCTGCTTGGCCCAAGTGGCTTTTCAGTACGACCTTAAGGGCGACAGCCGAAGCAGAGCAACAGGGCGACCAGTTGACGGTTGAGGCCTCCGTGACTACTGCAGCGAGATCGCTGTTTGCCCGCCACCTCCACAATTTTGTCCCCAATCTTAAGAATACACCCATCGCGCTTCAAAAAGCGTAGCAAAATCGGCCGCAGTAAAAGGGATTGTTAATACCAGCGCTCGACGCACTCAACCGATTAAGTAAATTTTATTGAAAGACTTATTTATTCTGTATACAAATTAATTTTAACGGATAACGACATAACAAATTTGATTCGAAAAGTTCGATTTTTGAAGCTCAGACAATCTTCCACCCATCGCGAGACTGCCACCAAGATCATGACCGCCAACGGTGGGGCGATCGCAGTTATCAGCGCATCAGTGATGGCAGTCGTTGTGGCCGCTGCGGGTATGTCGCTCGACTATGCGGTCGCGGCAAATATGCGTTCAAAAATTCAGTCGCTTGCCGATGCCGCTGTACTCACCGCCGCCTCCGGCAACGTAAACGTGCAGGACAAGATTGCTGCTGCAAATGAGTTTTTCGACAAGAGTGCCTCAACCAAGCTCTTGAGTCAGCTGAACCAAAAGCTTTTCAGTATTGACACCAACGACAATAGTATCTCGGCTTCGATTTCTGCAAATGTCGACACGTATTTTATGTCCGTAATGGGGATTGATACGATCGAAGTGGCGGTTGCCGCTCGTGCCGTACCTGTCGATGTGGGCAACAAGGTGCTTGATATCGCCATGTGCATTGACGCATCGGGGTCCATGCAGAATACGATCGATGCGGTACGAAACAACGCCACGAACTTCGAGGTGGATCTCAATGCAGCGATCCAGCAACGAGGCCTGACAGAATTCGATTTGATCCGCGTCCGGCCAATATTTTATCGCGATTTTGGTGGCAACAATCCCATAGGGCCAGGGGGGATCATGAACCCCTACAATGTGAATTGGGGCGGCAACGTCGACAAGTATCCCAATGGTGTCCAATGGCGCCCTGCAGGCGATGCCAAAAACTACGGCGATGATGTGCCCCTGAAGGCCGCGAACTTTTATGAGCTGCCGGCGGAGGCGTCCAATTTCAATTCATTCGTCAATTCGGAAGATGCATCTGGTGGTGGTGATCTGCCGGAATCGGGTCTGGAGTGCATCAACGAAGCCATTGATTCAGCCTGGCTCCAAGTCGGCGATCCGATGCCTGGCGCCCCAGGGCAGACCGTTCGACAGGCTTACCCAGCTATCGTGCTCTGGACCGACGCGGAGGTTCAAGCGCCAGGCTTTTCATTCAACTTACTCAACCCCAGCTATCCGAGCGCTGCTTACATGCCGCGAGACTATGGGGGATTGCTAGCGAAATGGAATGACGCGAATAGGATTGATCAAGAACGCAAGTTGCTGGCCGTATTCATGCCGTCAGGTCTTTTCGCGCCCAACTGGAATCCCATTAAACAGTGGCCGAACTATATGAACGCCGGGACATTAAGCAGCGGCAACAGTCAAATGATCGCCAAGATTGCCGACGCGATTGCCACGATCAAACAGGCAAGTCCTGGCGTTGCGCTGGTTTATTGACGCGCCGAAACGATGAGCTGTGCCGCGCTGTTGCTCGGCCGGCTCCATCGGCCAGGTGCGCCTTTGCCCTGATTGATAGCCGCCTCAGCGCAATTTCACGTCATTGAGACTCTCAAAGTTGTTGCCACCAGCTACCAGATCGATCAGCAGCTCGGCCGGCTTCCAAAAAAACGCATCCTCCTGCGCAAACGCTTGAACATCTGAAAGCACGCGGTCGAGCCCCGTCATGTCAGCATAATTCATTGGGCCACCGCGCCAACGCGGAAATCCATAGCCGAAGAGCATGGTGACATCGACGTCGACGGGTTGCAGCGCGATGCCTTCCTCTAAAACTTTGGCGGCCTCGTTGATCAATGCGGCCATGTAGCGGCGCATAATCTCATCTTCCGTGAATTCGCGTCCGGTGATGCCATTTTCTCTGCGCTCTTGGGTAATAATCTCCTCGACATCGGGGTTGGGCGTACCGGCAGGCACACCATCGCCATAGAGGTAGAACCCTCGCCCGGTCTTGCGCCCATACCAACCGCGTTCGCAAATCCGATCGGCAAATTCGATATATCTCTCTCGCGGGTCGCGGGATGCGGCCTTGCGTTTCCGATTGGCCCAAGAAATGTCGAGACCGGACATGTCGCCAACCGCGAAGGGGCCCATGGGGAATCCGAAGTTGACGACGGCCCGGTCGATCGCATAGGGGCTGGCGCCATCGGCCACCATGTAGTCAATGCTCTTGCGGTAGTTCGTGAGTATGCGGTTGCCGATGAAGCCATCGCAGACGCCAGCACGCACCGCGACCTTTTTCAACCGCTTCGCCAG